>VEQL01000015.1 GCA_018883245.1 Chthoniobacterales bacterium | reverse complement strand
TCGCGCAACTCTGCTGTCACCGCCGCAGCGAAAGCCGGCGCAGCCTTGACCCGCGCCGCCGAGAGCTTGGCAGCCAGCTTTGTGGCACGAGCCCCGGCCGCCGCACGCTCTTTCTCGAGCGCTACGCCCGCCTCGCCGCGCGTCTCGATCTCCTGCAACTCTCGGGCCGCTGTCACCCCGCGTTCCATGACCTGCTCGAGACTTCCGCCGTATTTGCGCTTCAGCGACTGCAAAAGGTCGGCCCGCTGCTCCATCCCGGCAAGTTTTTGTGGATCGCATTCGATCGCCTCGGCGTAGCGCCGGGCATCAGACTCGATGTCCGACAAGCGTTCGGAAACCGCTTCCAGCGCATCGCTGAGAGCCGTCGCGCCGGGATCCAGACGGGCCAGCTCACGCCCGGCCCTGATCGCTTCTGCGAGTGAATCGCGGACTCCACCCTCGCTGTCACCTTCAAGAGCAGTGCCGATTTGCGCGCTCAACTCGAGCAAGCGCCGGCTGTTGCCTGCCGTGCGCAAGCGCGCCAAGAGATCTTCCTCTTCTCCTGCGTGCAACGCGGCAGATTCAATCTCCTGCACCGTATGCGCCAGCATCTCCCGGCGCATTGCCGCATCGCTCTCCATGGCCTGAAGCCTTTCGATTTCCCGGCAGAGCCTCGCCTGTTCGCGGTGCGCTGTCGCGAAGGCGGAGGCCAACTCTGTTTGCCCCGCGAAGGCATCCAAGACACGTGTCTGGGCCTCGCGCGAGAAAAGAGACTGGTGATCGTGCGGTCCGTGCAGATCGACAAGCCGGTCTCCCAAGCCTTTGAGCGCGGACAAAGTGCATGCGGAGCCGTTGATGAACTGCCGTCCGGATCCCGCGGCAGAAAGCGTCCTTTTGACAAGCAGTCCGTCGTCCGCGCACGGCTCGGCCCCCTGCTCCTCAAGCCACTCGTCAAGCCCGGCACCCGCGGTCACTTCAAAGACAGCTTCCACGGTGCAGGAGTCCGCACCGGCCCGAATGAGCGATTTGTCCGCGCGTTCCCCCAACAGCAACTGCAGTGCGCCGATGAGGAGCGATTTGCCAGCGCCCGTCTCCCCGGTGATGGCCACGAGACCTGCGCCGGGCTCCCACGTGAGGTCTTCGACCAAAGCGAGATTGCGGATCCTGAGGGATGCCAGCGTTGCGAGCATGGGGCAGATTATGCAAACCTCGCGGATTCAAGTCATGGCCGAACTTGCGATCACTTTTTTAGGCACCGGGACGTCCCAAGGGGTGCCGTTCGTGGCCTGTGACTGCCCGGTCTGCCGTTCGCAGGACCCGCGCGACAAGAGGCTGCGGTCCTCGATACTCGTCGAGGCTGCGGATGTGACGTTCCTGGTCGACACGACCCCGGACCTCCGCACGCAGGCTCTGCGCCACGGACTTCGCCACATCGACGCGGCTGTTTTTACCCACTCGCATACCGATCATGTGGCGGGCTTCGACGACCTTCGCCGATTCTGTGAACTCGCCGACCGGTCGATGCCGGTTTATGCCTCGCCCCATACCATGGCGGACCTGCGCAGGATGTTTTACTACGCGTTTGACGGGCAGCACGCCTTCCGAAATTACGTCCGGCCCGATCCCCGGGAAATCACGGAACCGTTCCAGCTAGGCAGCGTGGAAATCATCCCGGCCGAAGTTCCCCACGGGCGCATGCTGGTGCACGGCTACATCTTCGCGCGGGGCGGACGCAAGTTGGCAGCCTACTTCAGCGATTGCCACCACGTTCCGGGGCCGGTCATAGAGCAGATAACCGGCATCCCCGTGCTGATCATCGACGCTCTGCGCCACGAACCCCACCCGAGCCATCTTTCGCTCAGCGAGGCGCTGGGAGTGGCCGCCGACGCGCAGGCAAAGCAAGCCTGGTTGACGCATATCGGCCACGATCTTGGCCACAAGGAAACGGAGTCCCTGTTGCCGGACAATGTCCGCATCGCCTATGACGGCCTGCGCATCGAGATTTGAAGTGCTCGCTTCTGTAGCGCTGGCCTTGGCCCTGCAGGCCGCTACCGCGCAGGATCCCGGTGATGCGCGGATGAGCCGCGAGGCCGGCGCCACCCTCGTGGTTTTCAACTCCCGCGATCCCGACTCCCGGTCCCTCGCGGAATACTATGCGCAGCGCAGACGCATACCATCCGACCAAGTCGTCGCGTTGGATTGTCCAACAGACGAGGAAATCTCGCGGAAGGACTTCGCCGATACGATCGAGAGTCCGCTGCGCGCAATGTTTGATCTCAAAGGATGGTGGACGCTGCGCGAAAGCTCCGGCACAGCTTCTGCCCCCGAAGTCACCGGCAGCCGCATCCGCTTCGTCGCCTTGATGCGAGGGATTCCCCTCAAGATCAAGACGACCATCCAACCTCCCGAGCCCGGCAAGCCCGCGCCCCCGCGCCCGAACGGCGGCGATCCGGTGGGCGGGCATGATGAAGCATCGGTGGATTCGGAACTCGCCGCGCTTGGCGCTTTCCAAGAAGAGCGCTTTGGCGTGGTGCCAAACCCGTATTACCGACGCTTCACCCCGATCATGGACTCGGTAATGCTCGCGGCTCAGCTGCTCGTGACGCGGCTCGATGCACCGACGGAGGACACCGTGCGGCGCATGATCGACGACGGCATCAAAGCGGAGCAATCGGGGCTCCACGGTTGGGCCTACATCGACCGGAGAAGCATCCCGGAGAGCGGATACAAGGACGGGGACGAATGGCTCCAAGCCGCGGCGGCGGAGTGCTGGAACCAGGGGATCCCAGTCATCCTGGACAACAACCCGGCGATTTTGCCCGCGGGTTTCCCCGTCACGGATGCCGCGCTCTACTATGGTTGGTATGCGTGGGCCGCGGAGGGCGCGATGGGCGCGCCGCATTTCCGCCCTGGCGCCGTGGCAGTGCACATCCACTCTTTCAGCGCCGCAACGCTGCGCGATCCTGCGAAGCACTGGGCAGCCCCGTTGCTC
Source organism: Chthoniobacterales bacterium (assembly GCA_018883245.1). Lineage (NCBI taxonomy): Bacteria > Pseudomonadati > Verrucomicrobiota > Spartobacteria > Chthoniobacterales > Chthoniobacterales bacterium. The sequence goes on along the minus strand of VEQL01000015.1, from coordinate 54,979 downwards.
ACACGCGGGGTGGCCGCCACCATTGGAAATGTTTACGAACCCTACCTCGACCTCACGCCGCATCTCGACGTCTTCAACGAGCGCTTGCTGCAGGGCTTCACCTTTGCGGAGAGCGCATACATGAGCCTGAAGGTTCTGTCTTGGATGAACACGGTCGTCGGGGATCCGCTCTACCGCCCGTTTGCCGCTACCCAAGCGGGAAACTTCGACCGCGATTCGGATCCGGGCGCACAACCTTGGACCGCGCTGCAAAAAGAATTGCGCAAATCGGCGCGCTCGGGGCCGATGCAGACGCTTTATCTCGCACGGTTCGCACGCGAAAACCCCACCGGCCTCAACTACGAAGCTCTCGGCCTGCTGCAAAGCTTTTACGATCAGCCCCGGGAAGCGCTTTCCTCGCTCGAGGCCGCGGGCGCTGTTTATCGAAATCCCGCGGAATCGTTCAGGACTGTCGTCGAGCGGATCCGCATTTTACAAACAACAGGAAATAAAAAGGCCGCCATTCAACTCATCGACCGCACCTTGCAGCGCGCTCAACCCCCGGAGCGCGCGCAGTTGCTCGAGGCGCTGCGCAATGAGATCGAGCCACCGCCCCCCGCACCGTCCGTGGGGCCGAAAAAGTTATGACAGCGCGCGAGGCCTACGAGGAAGCCCTGGCCGGCTGCGACCTCCATGTGCGGGAGCCGGAACCCTTTTCTGACAACGAACTTTTCTGGCAGGCCCGCTGGTTCTCGGGGGCCTGCGGCCGTGAGTTCGTCTGCCGGGATGGCCGAAAGGTCCTTGTCACCGATTTCGGGGAGTGGAACCGGGAAGCCGGGCCGGATTTCGTCAACACTTCCGTGAGGATCGATGGAAAACACCGGCAGGGCGCCATCGAGGTCGATCTCGACGCTGCAGGCTGGGAAAACCACCGCCACGCGACCAACCCTGATTACGAAAATGTCGTTCTTCACGTCGCTGTGAGGGCCCCAGCCCGTGCGCATTTTCCGCGGACCGCATCGCACCGTGAAGTTCCGCAAATCTGCTTGTCCGACTGCGGCGGCACCGGCGGAGAAAGTGGCGCATTTGTTCCGGCCAAGCCCGGGCGTTGCGCCGCTCCTCTGCGCCTCCTCTCGCAGGATTCGCTCGCCGATCTTCTCGCCGTTGCGGCGCGCCGGCGATTGGAGCGCAAGGGCCTGGCGCTCGCAGCCATGATCGAGGCGCGCGGCACCGATGCGGCGCTTTACGAATCCTTCGCCACGGCTCTCGGCTACAAGAACAACAAGTTGCCGTTCCAACTGCTCGCCCAAAGGGTCCCGCCACGCATCGCCGCAACCCCGCGCGGAGAAGCTCTGTTGTTCGGTCTCGCGGGTTTTCTCGAGAAACCGCAACCACCTTCAGCCGACGCCCGCAACGTGCACGCCGTCCTGTGGAAAAGCTGGTGGCGCCAGCGCAGCAGCCACGCGCACCTCGTGCTTCCGCGATCTGCATGGCGAATGAACGGGCTACGCCCCGCCAATCACCCTCTGCGTCGTCTCGGCGCCCTTGTATCCGTTGCGCGGTGTTGGAAAACCGTGCGAGGGGCGATTGAGTCGGGCAATTTGGAACAATTGGAAAAAGTCCTCGGACCACTGAAGCATCCGTTCTGGTCGTTCCACACCACATGGAATTCGCCGCGGCGGGCGACAATTCTGGCTCTCGTCGGCCCCGAGCGCATTCGCGACATCTACGTCAACATTGCCCTGCCTCTCGCTTTGTCCCGTGGCGCCGAGCCGCAATGGCTTGGCCTGCCCGCCTCCGCCGGTAATACCCCCGCCCGCGTCGCGGCAGCCCGGCTCTTTGGTGGACCGCCGCCGCGCACTCTTGCCGGCAGGCTCTACGTGCAACAGGGGCTTTTGCAGATCTACTCCGACTTTTGCCAGCGCGACCACGATGAGTGCGCACGCTGCCGGTTTCCCGGAATCGTCGAAAAGCTGTCCGCTTGACCCCGCCACGCGGCAAAATATCCTGCACCGCATGCCTCAGCCGACTCTACCCACCGATCTCACAAAGCGTCCACCCCGGGGAGCACGCTGCCGCCTCGGCGGATTCGCCATCCTCCCGCGCATCATCGACAAAGGCCGTGCCGTCCATGCAGGAACCAATGGCGAATACAACTATGCCTGCCCGCTCGACATGCAATTTTTCGAATTCGCTGCCGTCGATCCCAAGGCATTCAAGAAGCAAATAGACGCCGGACTTGGCGACGGCGACCTCCTGGCGTGGATCAAGGAAAACTCGGGGGCCAATCGCCGCCCCCATGAAGTCGCCCTTTGGTCAAGATTCATGGAAGACCGCATCCCGAGTGACATCGAAAGCCGCGAATTCTTCCACGGCGCGCACAAGGCCACCGCCGCTTCGCGCGAGGATATCGGAACTTGGTTCGATTTGCTCGATCTCGACGACTACGCATCTTTCGGCGGCAAGGTCTGAACCATGCCGCTGCGTCTCGGCGTCAATATCGACCATGTCGCAACCTTGCGGCAGGCGCGTTATGCGCGGGATCCCGACAGCATTCTTTCGGAACCCGATCCCGTCGAAGCCGCGCTCCTCGCCGAGCAGGCGGGGGCCGACGGAATCACCGCCCATTTGCGCGAAGATCGCCGCCACATCCAGGATCACGACATCTTTCGGCTAAAGCAGTCGCTCAGAACCAAGCTCAATCTCGAAATGGGCAACACGCCGGGAATCCTTGAGATTGCCCTCGACGTGAGGCCGCACGATGTATGCCTCGTTCCGGAGAACCGCAATGAAGTCACTACCGAAGGTGGTCTTGACTGCGTTTCCAACCGCACAGCCCTCGCCGATTCCATCCGCCGTTTGCAGGACGCCGGCACGGTGGTCAGCCTCTTTATCGATCCCGATCCGGATCAGATTCGCGCCGCTGCGGGTCTCAAGGCTGAATACATCGAACTTCACACCGGGGCGTTTGCCAACTCCGCCGAAGATTCCCGCCAGGAGGAACTCCAACGCCTTATCGACGGCGCACGGCTTGCACACGATCTCCGACTCCGTGTCAACGCCGGCCACGGCTTGAACTACGCCAACATCCGCGAGCTTTTCGCCGTCCCGCATCTCGAGGAACTCAACATCGGTCATTCCATTGTTTCGCGGGCACTCTCCGTCGGCCTTGCCACCGCCGTGCGCGAGATGAAAGGCATCTGCGCCCAATACCCCGTGTAGCATCGCCGTTTCCGGCAATGATTGGCTTGGGTAAGCGCTCAACGGCTAACGGCGCCGGACAAAACCTCATTTCACACTCGCGATGTCATTCGCGATCTGCGAACGCAGTTCGTCGAGCGAGCCGAACTTCTTTTCCCCGCGGACAAACCGCAAAAACGCCACTTCGACCTCCAGTCCGTATAGGTCGCCGTCGAAGTTCAGCAAGTGAACCTCCAGCACGCGCGACGCATCGCGCGCGACGGTCGGGCGCAATCCGAGGTTTGCGATCCCGCGGAACGATTTGTCCCCGATCCGAACCGTCGCCGCATAGACGCCATCCGGGGGAAGTTGAAATCCGTCCGTGGCGATGTTTGCCGTGGGAAAACCAAGCTTTTGACCGAGTTTTTGTCCGGGGACAACCGGACCGAGGATAGCATACGGACGGCCGAGTGCTTTCTCCGCAAATTTCAGGTCTCCGCGCGCCACAGCCAACCGAATCGAGGTGCTCGAGATGACTTCGCCATCGATTGTCACAGCAGGAATTCCATCCACCTCGAAGGCGCCCATCTGGCGCAAAAGCGCCACATCGCCTTTGCGCCCTTTGCCGAAACGCCAGTCGGCGCCGACGACAATTCCGCCGAGCGGCCGGCACGCCGTGCGAAGGTCCTGGACAAATTCCTCCGCCGTCTGGGCCGCTCGCGCGGCCTCGAAAGGCAACACCGCCAGATGCGTGACGCCGTGACGCGCAAGCAGCAACTCTTTGTGCCGCGGACTGGACAGACGCAGCGGAGGTTCCGCGCGCTGGAAAAACATCATGGGATGCGGCTCGAAGGTCATGACCACCGCCGTCCCTCCGGTCTTCGCAGCGTCGGCTTGCGCCTCGGAGATCAGCGCCTGGTGTCCGCGATGAACCCCGTCGAAAACTCCGATGGCCAGATAGACCGGACCGCGCAAAGAGGCCAGCGAGTTGAGATCGTGCAGGATCTCCATGGACCGGTTCAAACGCCGCGCAGACGGGACACCTGTGGAAGGCTCATCACGCGGGCCTTGACCGCCTCGAGCGGCAAGGTGCGGAGTTCATCGACCGTCAGCGTGCCTTCAACGCGGAACTTGCCCGAGGCCGTGCGGCGCAGAGCTTTCAAGTGCCCCCCGCAACCGAGCAGTTGACCGATGTCGTGAGCATAGGTGCGGACGTAAAACCCCTTGCTGCAAACAACACGGAATTCCACCTCGGGCAGCGCGACCTTGAGAATTTCGTGGCCGTAAACATGGACAAGACGCGGCTCGCGCTCGATGGTCTTGCCCTGACGCGCGAGTTTGTAAAGCGGCACGCCGTCCTTCTTGATCGCCGACACCATGGGAGGCGTCTGGTAGAAATCGCCTTGGAATTTTCCGAAGGCCTCGTCGATCTGGGCACGCGTGAAATCGGGAACGGGCTTTTCCTCCAGAATCTCGCCGTCCGCATCCTGGCTGCTCGTGACCTGCCCCAGACGGATCGTGCCCGCATATTCCTTGTCCTCGCTCATGAGGAGGTCCTGGATTTTCGTTCCGCGGCCGATGGTGATGATGAGCAGTCCGGTCGCCAGCGGGTCGAGCGTGCCGCAATGACCGACCTTGCGCGTATTCAAGACGCGGCGCGTGATCGCCACCACGTCGTGCGACGTCATTCCCGGCGCTTTGTCGATGAGCAGAACGCCGTCAACTGTTGATTCGGACTTCATGACAAATGGCCTCCAAAACGTTCTCCTCCGCCGCCTCCAGCGGACCGGGCAAGCGGGCCCCGGCGGCCTGCGAATGACCGCCCCCGCCGAAGAGCCCGCAGATTTTGCAAACGTCGAAGCGCGGTTCCTTGGAACGCATGCTGACGCGCACCTTGTTCGCGGGAAGTTCCTCGAAAAACACGGCGACCTGCACCCCCTCGACCGCGCGCAGATGGTCGATGAGACCCTCGTTGTCCTCAGGCAAAACGCCAAGCTCCGCGGCGACTTTCATCGACAGGCTGAAACTCGCCACGCGATCGTCGCACACAAAGCGTGCGGAATTGAGCAGGGCCTTGAGCAATTCCAGACGGCGGCGCGGGTAGCTGTCGTAAATTTTTCGCGACAATTCGGGCACGCTGACGCCCGCCTCCACGAGGTCGGCCGCGATGCGAAAAGTCCGCGGCGAAGTTTTGTCGTATTGGAACGATCCGGTATCCGTGGAAATCGCAGCGTAGAGATTTTCCGCCATGGCCGGCGTTATCTCCGCGCCGCATTCGGAGAAATAGTCATAGATGATCTGACCCGTGGCCGGAGCAGTATCGTCGATGTAGTTCAGGTCGGCGTAGCGGTGATTGCTGACGTGATGGTCGATATTGATCCATGTCACGACTTGGCCCGTCGCCTTCAGCACACGGCCGAGACGTTCCTTGGTGGATGTGTCGAGCGCCAGCACCACATCGAAGTCGCGCTTTTCGTGTTCCGGCGGAGCCGCGACGGTTGCGCTCTCGGGCAGGTAGCGGAACTTCTCCGTCATCCCCTCCTCGTTCCAAACTGTGACATCCTTCCCCTGCGACCGCAGGTGCAAGGCCATCGCGATGCACGACCCGTAGGCGTCGCCGTCCGGCCGCACATGGCTCGCGAGCAAAATCCGATCTGCCGCATCGAGCGTGTGCCTGATCTGGCCGAATGTTGCATCGGACCCGCGACTCATGTTCCCGACTCCTCTCCCGCTTCCCCGATCTCATCCAGAATATCGAGGACCCGCGTGCCCCGCTCCACCGACTCGTCGAGCTTGAATTGCAAATGCGGCGTGAACTTCAGGACCACTCGCTTGGCGCACTCGGCCTGCAACACGGGGCGATGGTGCTCGAGGCGTTCGAGTGCGGCCCTTTGCTGTGCGGCCGTGCCCAGGATCCCGACGTGGACTGTGGCATTGCGCAAGTCGGGCGAGACGTCCACCGCGTTCACGGTGATCAGCGCGCCGTCCGCGGGAACCTCCCGCAGGATGATCATGCTGAGTTCGCGCTTGAGGATTTCGGCAACGCGGGCCAGACGGTGTTTCATTGCTGGGCAGTTGAAAGTTGAAGGACGGGGGCGCGGGACGGCGTCCCTCCCCGTCCCGGCAAAAGCCTACTCGAGTTTCTGTGCGACCTTCTCGAGAGTGTAGCACTCGATGATATCGCCAGGCTCGTATTCTTCGAAATCGCCGAGCTTGATGCCGCACTCGAACCCGTTGCGCACCTCTTTGACGTCATCTTTGAATCGGCGGAGGGTCGAGATTCCGCCGTCGTAGATCGGTTGCTTGCGGCGGAGGACACGCGCACGCGCCGAGCGGGCGATGCGTCCGTCGGTCACCATGCAACCCGCGACCATTCCCTTGGTCAGATCGAACACCTGCCGGACCTCCGCGTGGCCTATGACCGCCTCCCGCAATTCAGGCTCGAGCAACCCAGCCATCGCTTCTTTGATCTGGTCGATCAGCTCGTAAATGATCGAGTAAAGCTTGATCTGAATACCCTCGCGCTTGGCCGCCGTTGCCGCGCTGTTTTCGACCTTCACACCGAATCCGACCACGATCGCATCGGAAGCCGTGGCGAGAAGGATGTCCGATTCGCTGATCGGGCCGACCGCACCATGGAGCAGTTCGAGGTCGATCTGCTTGGCTTTGATTTCGCCGAGGGCCTGCTGCAGGGCTTCCAGTGAACCTTGGACGTCGGCTTTGAGCACAACCCGCAGCACCTTGCGCTGGTTCTCGGCAAGATTGTCGAAAAGACTTTCCAGTGTCGCGCGCTGCGGGGCAGCCAGTTTTGTTTTGCGCTGCTCCTCCTGACGCTCCTCGCTCAAAGTCCGTGCGGAACGCTCGGACTCCATCACCATCAACTCGTCACCCGCTTTCGGAAGACCGTCGAAGCCGAGGACCTTCACCGGCGTCCCGGGCCCGGCCGATTTCACCGGTTTGCCGAGGTCATCGATGAGCGACTTCACTTTGCCCCACTCGAGACCGCACAGGAAGGCCTGACCGACTTTGAGGGTTCCCATCTTGACAATCACCGTTGCCGTGGGGCCGCGGCCCGGCTCCATGGCAGCTTCGATGATCGTGGCGCGTGCCGGAACTTTCGGGCTGCTCTTGAGTTCCAGCACTTCGGCCTGCAACGCCATCATTTCCAGCAAATGATCGACCCCCGTGCCCTTGGTCGCTGAGACAGGACAAACGATCGTCGAACCACCCCAGTCCTCCGGCGCGAGGTCGTGCTCCTGCAACTGCTGTTTGACCCGGTCCACATTGGCGGTGGGTAAATCGACTTTGTTGACGGCCACAATGATGGTCACTCCGGCGGCCTTGGCGTGGCTGATCGCCTCTTCCGTCTGCGGCATGATCCCGTCGTCCGCGGCAACAACCAGCACGACAATGTCGGTGACATTTGCCCCCCGCGCACGCATGGCGGTGAAGGCCGCATGGCCCGGCGTATCAAGGAAAGTGATGCGGTGTCCGGCGTGCTCGACGGAATACGCGCCGATATGCTGGGTGATGCCGCCCGCTTCGCCGGCGACAACCCGCGACTTGCGGACATAGTCCATAAGCGAGGTCTTCCCATGGTCCACATGACCCATGAACGTGATAACGGGCGGACGTGGTTCGAGCTCGTCCTTGGCGACTTCGACCTCCGGGACCGATGGTGGCGCAACGACCGGCTCTGCTTTGTGGACCCCCGCACCGGCCTGCCTTTTTTCTTTTTCGAAGACAAAGCCGTGCTTCTCGCACACCAGCGCGGCGACCGACGGCTCGATCGTCTGGTTGAGGTTGGCAAAAATGTTCGCCTCCATCAGGTCTTTGATGACCACAAACGGCTTGAGACCCAGGGCCGCAGCGAGGTCTTTGACCACGATGGGCGGTTTGACGTTGATGATCTTCTTGCCGTCCTCGGAGACCTGAATTTCCTGCGCGGGCTCAACTTCCGCGGTCGTCGCGGCCGGTTCCGGCTCGGGCAGTTCGACGGCCTTTTTCTTGGGCTTCTCGTCGATGAGGGATACGACCTCGACCGGCGCCTTTGGCACCGGTTTCGGCTTCGATGCTTGAGGCTCCGGCGCAGCCGGTTTCGCAGCACGGCGCACAGGCGCGGCCTTTTTCGCGGGTGGCTTTTTCGTGGCTGGCGGCTTGGCGGGCATGCGGGTCGGTCCTGCGCTTTACTCTGCTACCCCTGCTGGTGCGGGCTCGGGTTTCTTGGCTTCCAAACCCCGGGCGCGCTCGAGAATCTCGTTGGCTTTGGATTCCTCGACGCCGAGCATCTCAACAAGATCGCCGGCATCCACGCCACCCGCGACAAGGTCCTGCGGGCTCGGAATGCCGTTTTGAACCAGCTTGGAAGCAGTCTCTTCATCGAGACCGAGTTGCGTCTTGAACAGCTCGGTGGCGCTGGTCACCTGGCTTTCGAAGGCCTGCTCCTTGGAGGCATCCTTCTCGATGTCCACTTCCCAACCCGTAAGCTTGGCCGTGAGTCGCGCATTCTGTCCCTTCTTGCCGATGGCGATGGACAACTGGTCTTCATCGACGGTCACTTTGACGCGCTTGCCGGCTTCATTGATCTCGATCGTCTTGATCTTCGCGGGCTTGAGCGCTTCGACGACGAATTCCTTGGGATCCTCGCTCCACTTGATGATATCGACCTTCTCGTTGTTGAGTTCGCGCACGATGTTCTTCACCCGTGCCCCGCGCATGCCGACGCACGCGCCGACCGGATCCACTTTGCTGTCCGCGCTGGCCACGGCCACCTTGGTGCGGACGCCGGCTTCGCGCGCGATACCCTTGAGCTGCACCGTGCCGTCCGCGATTTCGCTCACCTCGAGCTGGAAAAGCTTGCGGACAAAATTCGGATGACTCCGAGAGAGAATGATTTGCGGACCGTCTTTCCCGTTCTCCACCGCGACCACGTAGGCGCGGAGGCGGTCGCCGACGCTGTAATCCTCGGTCATCACGCGCTCCCGGGCGGGCATCACGGCCTCGAACTTGCCGAGATCGATGATGACGTCGCTTTTCACGAATCTACGAACCGAACCGCTGACAATATCACCGGCACGGTCTTTGAATTCCTCGTAGATGCGCTCTTTCTCGACGCGACGAATGCTCGACATGATCGCGTTCCGGGCCACTCCGGCGGCAATGCGTCCGAAGGCGGCCGGTTCGACCTCGACTTCGAGCGTGTCCCCGACCTGCACACTCGGCTTGATCACCTTGGCCCGCGCCAAGAGGATTTCCTCCTGCGGGTTCGTCACTTTGTCCACGACAAGGACATTGGCCACGCCGCGGATTTTTCCGGTCTTGGGGCTGATTTCCACGCGCAATTCACGGGTGAAGCCGCCAAAGCCTTTGCCGGCAGCCTTGATGATGGCCTCTTGCATCGCCTGAAGCAGCGTATCGCGGGAAATACCGCGCTCGCGCTCGAGATACTCCAGCATCGTCAGCAGTTCGTTACTCATGGTGGTTGTATGTTTTAAGGATAAAAAAAAGTGGGCCGTAACCCACTTTTCACAAGAAAAGGTTGACCTCACATTACCGGCGCGGACAACCAGTGTCAAGGCATGCGCGATGCAGGGTTCGAACCTGCGACTTCTTGCGTGTGAAGCAAGCGCTCTACCACTGAGCTAATCGCGCGAAAGCCTTAACTACCAGCTACTTGCAACGATACGTAATTTCCATTTTTCTTGTTTGTCACCAGTTTTTGCACCCTATAGGATTCTTGGCATGAGAAAGACCAAGAAACCCACGAAGGAAACACCAGTTTGGAAGAAAGTTGGAGCATGTCTCTATCGCTACAAAGGCGGGACATACTATGCCGTGATTAAATTTCGCGGCAAGCAAATCAGACAGTCGCTTGAGACCGAGGACAAGGAGCTTGCGAGGCGCAAACTGACCGGCTTGCGGCGCAAGTTGGAGAACACCGACCCCACCCTCTCCCGCCGCACACTGGCCGATCACCGCGAGACTTTCGAGGCGCTGATCACCGGCAAGGAGGCGACCACCTACAGCGAACGCCTCAACGTCCGCAAACTGGTCGAGCAGTGGCCCGAGGATGCGCCTGACACGATTTCCAAGATCAAGCGCAGTCATGTCTTGGCTTGGCTGAAACCCTTCCGTGAATCCCTCTCGGCGTCCTCGATCAATCACCTTCTGACCACGGCGCGCAGGTTTTTCGACTTGGCCGTTGCCGATGGCGTGATCGAACGCTCGCCGCTGGACGGCATCAAATATGCCAAGATTTCCAAACCCATCCGCAACACGCCGACCGAGGAACAATTCCGCGCGCTTGTGGACGATATACGCTCGCAAAAAAGCAACGGTCACGGGTGCAACGATTCTGCCGACTTTGTGGAACTGGCGGGAACCCTTGGCCTCGGGCAGGCCGAACTCTCGGCGATCCGGCGGCAGGACATCGACCTTCAAGCCGGAATCATCCGAATTTTTCGCCGCAAGACCTCACAAACATTCACCGTCCCGATTTTCCCCGATGCGCGTCCGATCATCGAGCGCAGGCTGAAGAATATGCCCGAGGAACCGGAGGCGCGCTTGCTGCCGCAGGACAACTGCCGCATGGCAATGCACGGAGCCTGCAAGCGCTTAAAATTCCCCTACTTCGAGCCGCGATCCCTTCGCCGCTTCCATATCACCCGCAGCCTGCGGGCGGGTATCGACGCGCCGACCGTGGCCGCATGGCAAGGCCACCGAGACGGCGGCGCGCTTGTCCTCAAGACCTATCAAGCCGAGGTGAATCTTTCCCACTCGCTACGGATGGCCGCGATGCTGGGAGCGAAGCCGGAAAACGTGGTCGAGTTGGCGCAGCAGCAGGCGGCAGTCGCACTCTAATTAACGCGGATTCCGCTTGGCACGGCGATTCCGTGACGTTTCAAGGCGCGCACAAGACCAGCCTCAAGGGCTGTGTTTCCGTATTGGTCGCGCCCTTTGCCCGACTTAAAGACCAGACCAAGGCGCAGGCCGTCGCGTGTGCCTGGATGTTTCCTTGTCGGATCGTATTCAATCGGCTCAAGCATATCGAGGCGGACGAGCGCCACCAAGGCATCGACCAAAGCAACCCCAAAACGGGAGCGGTGATCCTGAGGCCAGCTCTCAACTTCGCCGCGTATCTCGACCTTCACGCGAAAGCCCTCTTTACGGATGTCCTCTTTAACCTGCGGCGGCTCGCCGACCTTGCTGACCACCGCGCTTTGCCATGAATCAAGGTCTAAAGGCTTTCGGACGCGCCACTGTTTTCGGGGGGATGGGCGATAGGCCCCGGGTATGCACCCTTCCTCGCACCATCGTCGGACGGTGCGCTGGGACACGCGATAAACGCTCTCGATTGTTTGTAGGTATTGGCAGGCCATGAAACGGACATAACACATGTCTCTGTCTCTGTAAAGCGGACATTTTATTTGACACCAATACCAAAGGCATGAAGCACGCTACGTTTCATGCAAACAGTGGGCCTTTCGCGACCGTCTCCGAAACGGCCAAAACCTTCAACGTCACCGAGCGAACGATTCGCGCGTGGATAAAGACGGGCATCCTCGCCGCGATCAAGGTCGGAGGGGTTGTCCGAATCTCCCGCAATTCCGTTCAGCGCATAGCGGAGGGTGCAAAATGAGCGCCCCTGCCACAACCGACCCAAGGCCCGCGCCCGTCGAGCGCTTGGCCTATAACGCCGAGGAAACCGCGCAGGCTCTCGGAATTTCCTTGGTCACACTATGGAGGCTGGAAAAGCGCGGATTGTTGAAACCATCCCGCGCCCTGCGACATCCCCGATGGTCGCGCACGGAGATCGAGCGCTTCTTGGAGGAAACGAAATGAAACCGCACGACGAAAAACGAAACGGCGGCCCGAAGACCGCCGCAACGCATGGAACCTTGCCACAGGAACCCGATGCCCTCGGCGAGGTTGTCAATTTTCTGCGAGGCCAATGGCTGCGGCACTATGTCCTGTTCTCGGCCCTCGGCAGCGAGCGTGACCGGGAGCGCATGGCGATGCTGGCCCGCTTTGTTGATGCGGTTCAACAAGCGCGCTGCGACCTGCTCCCGCCTTGGCTCACAGGCAACGAACTTTTGTCTCTGGCCCGCGAGGGCAAAAAGGAGGTGCGGGCGTGAGGGACATAACGGGCACCCAAGAGATCGGCTATCAGGCCTTCATGGATACGGCTTTCATGGACGAAGGCGAGAAGGTCAAGCAGCCCAAGCGCACATTGAAAGCCGCTCGCGCCGTCGATTGCGATGTCGAACTCGACCGCATCGTGCTCGGCGGGATCATTGTGAATGGATTCGCCCCGCTCGATGAAGCTGGCGTCGAACTCCGCATTGACGATTTCAACGCACCGCAACACGGCGCCGTCATGCTCTGGCTGCGCGACCACGCCGACAAGTGGACACCGGGGGCGATGAACTTCGCCGACATCCAGCGACAACTGGAGGTGGCGGGGCTGGCCGACAAGATCGGCCAAGGCGCCGCCGGCGTGCTGGATCTGGTCACGCTGGCCGAGGGCATTGGCCCGAGCGTCCTGCTTCATCACGTGCGCGAACTTCTGGCCGCCAGCATTGACCGCAAACGGCGCGCGCTGGCTGCGGACTATGCCGAGCGCAGAATCATCGACGCCGACTTCAACGAGGCAAAGGCCGAGTTAGACAAGCGGGAGAGCGAGATCAATGGAGCGACAGCCGAACCGCGCTTTGCCGACTTCTCCGCGCTCATCGCCGAGGGATTCAAGCGGGAGATGCCGAGCTTGTGCCAATATGACGAGGGCCGTTTTCTGCTCTACCCGGGGCGCATCAATGAAATCCACGGCGAGCCTGGTGTCGGCAAAACGAACATCGCGCTTTGTATCTGCGCGGAGGTCATGCAGGACGGCTTGCACGTTCTCTATCTCGACCCCGAGGACAACCCGCGCGGCATCGGCTCGCGCTTTGTTGCCCTTGGCGGCCGTGAGTCCGACCTGTCCGAGCGTTTCCACTACGTCCAGAACCCCGAGCCGTCCGAGTTTGCCGCGCTCCATGCTTGGGCGAAGAAGCACAAGCCCTCTCTCGTTGTTCTCGATGGATTGGCCGAAGGATTGGCCGCCGAGGCATTGAGCGAGGACAAGCCCGCCGAGGTCTTGCAATTCTTCCGCGAGCGGATGCGCTTGTTTGTCGAGGCGGGATGCTCCGTTCTGATTTCCGACCACGTTGCCAAGGACAGCGAAAGCCGGGGGCGCTGGCCCCGTGGAAGCGGGGCGAAGATGGGCCGATATGATGGCGTGGTCTATGAGGCCAAGCTGAGGAAGCCCTACTCTCCCGAAACAGACGGCTTTGTTCGATTGGTTGTGGCGAAGGATCGCAACGGCGGAGTCGGCCCTGTTGGTCATATCGTGACCGATCTTCATTTCGGCCATGACGAAGAGGGGCGGCCCGATGTCCGCTTCGAGCAACCGCAGAACGAGACCAAGGAATCGTGGAAGCCCACGGGGCTGATGCAAAAGATCAGCGAGTTTATCGAAAAAAACGGGCCGCAGTCCACCCGCAGCCTGCGGGATCTTGGCAATCACGGCTACGTCGATAAGGCCGTGGCGATGCTCAAACAGGACGGCCACCTTTCCGTCGAGAAACAAGGCTCGGCGAACATGCACGTAATCAAACGGCCCTACCGCGAAATTAACGGCGGGAGGTTGGCGGTATGACGGCCATGCGTGCCCCTGTGCCCACAACGTGCCCACAACGTGCCCACGGGCGCAGTGAAAGCAGTGTGCCCACGTGCCCCCTGTCTTTAGACAGGGGCACGGGCACGGCACACATTGAAGGTGAAAGAACAAGGCCGAGTGTGCCCAATGAAAGAAGGCGGCTATATCGTCGCCTCGAACCGCCGACATCACCGCCGATCCGCACGGGAAAGTTGCGCCGAGTCCAAGTCGAGAAAGTCACGCCTCACCGCGCCGAGGGATTCGTCGCGTTCAACGATGGCGTCGAGGCCGGCGTTATGCGCGGGCCGATCCTCGACGGGGTGCGCCTCGCCGAGCGCAACGGGAGCGTGATGGACGTTGACCTTGCCGATTACGGCAACGGATGGATGGTCGAGCGAATCCTGCCAGCAAGCGGCCAATGGCAGGCCTTGGAGGTTCTGCGTTGAGCCAGACAACCGCCACCCCGATTGACCCCGAGGTTCTGTCCTTCGTGGCAGGCCTCGACGCCGACACGGCGGCCAGCGTCATATTGATCGACCCCGAAGCCGCCCGCCGGAATTGGGATCAGTGGTCGCCCGAAAAGCGGGCCGAGGTGTTCCTGCGCGATATGCCCGAGGTGCGAAGCACGGGCAACAAGAAGGACTTGGCCGAAATGTTGGGAGGCGAGGAACACGTTCGCGAGCAGGTGGCACGCCGCGAGGAACCACTGCCGGAAGATCATGACCCCGAGGTTATACGGGCGGCGGCGCCTATCGCCGCTTATGCCCTGCGGACAATCATCGACGCGCTCTTGCCCTCCAGAACCGAAAGTGCCACTTCCTTCGAGACTGTGACAGATGAGGCCGGACGTCGGTTGCTGGTCATGGCGTGGCTAATCGGCTGCCCCGCCTTGGCCGGTGTCCCGCTGGCCGAACTCGGGCGACGGCTCGGCGAGTGTCGGGCGGCTACATCCCTGCGCGCAAAAAGGCTGCGCGATGCGCTCAAGCTCGGGCAATTCTCTTCACTCCTTCGAGGCGAGAAGGCGGTCGAGCGTAGCCGGCAGGCCGCGCTGCGGTATTGGGCGAGCGGGAAGCGCAAGGACATTGATGCCGAGGCGAACCGGAAGCGGAGCGAGGCTATGGCTGGTGTTCCGCACGCCGCGAAAGGAGAGCGGAGGAAAGATGTTGTTCAAGATGAACAACATCCTTCTCAAGACCGCGCCAAGGGCCGCGCAGCCCGCGCAAAAGAGGCAAACGTCAGCACTGCAACGCAGGCCCGCGTCGAGGCGCTGGCCTCGTGCAATCCATGAAGGCGAGCCGATGGGCCGCAGGGGGACGGGGTCAGGAGTCTTCTCAGCCGCCAGAGCGCCAGAGCAGCGCGACTCGCTACGTTTTGGCGAAAATTTCAATTCTTTTGCTCATCGGTCAATTGACAACTCCCCCAAGGGCATGACGCAAAAGCAAATCGCCGCCGGACTGGGAATCTCGGTTTCCGCCGTCTCCCGTCTCGCGCAAAACGGGATGCCCTGCGACTCGGTCGAAGCCGCCGCGCAATGGCGACTCTCCCGTGCCAAGCAACGGCGCAAATCCTTCACCATAATGCTCGTCGCAACGCAACCCGACGACTACGCCAAGGCCGTCAGCACCTTCGAGCGCACCACGGCGACCGAGAACCTTTGTTTTTGTGTCCTGCTTGACGCCGCGCGCACCGGGGACGTTCGCACCATTGGCCGCGCGAGCCGCGATTATCTCCAAGCCCTGCGCATGAGCGAGGAAGCCAAGCAAGCCGCCGTGGCCGCCGCCGTGGCCGCGAAGCATCTCGTCCCGTCTGACCTGTTCGTCCGAGGCTTCAACGAAACCATCGGCCTGCTCATCGACCGACTCCGCAAAATCGAGCAATTTCCAGAGACGTGGAACCCGACATCCGCGCGGGAAATGGTAAGCGAGGCCATCGCGCAATTCGGCAAGTTCATTAAGGAAAATTCGCCCGACCCCGCCGACTTCCAAGCCGAGCAAACCATGGCGCAAGTGAAAACCGCCGTCATGGCCGCACCCGCGCCCGACATTTTCAACCCGACAAAATAACCGCATGAAAAAACAAACAACCATCACCATCATCCAGCCCGAGGCCTTCATCGCCGCCGAAGTTGGCCCTGCCATCAAATCCCTCATCCCGGCTTTGCGCCAAGCTGCCGAGATGGACATTCAACTCACAAAGGCCCGCGACGAGGCGCATCCCGACCACGCCGTCGTGGAAGCGGACCAACTTTTCGCTTCGGCAGTGAACGGCGACACCACCGCCGAGCGCAAACTCTGGGACCACGGAGGCCGCGCCGGATACGCCGCCAAAGCCCGAGAGGTGTATGCCGTCCGTGAGGCCGCACGCCGCCGCGCCGCCCTGGGCAATCTCGATTTGTTCTTGTCGTTCGCGGAGAAGGCGAAACCCGCCGTCCTGCGCGCGGGCGAGAAAATCCAAGAGCAACATCGCAGCATCTTGTCCGCACTTGGCGAGCCTGCTTTTGATTCCGAAAAGTGGCGCACGAATATCGGCGTCATCATCCGAGAACTCGACCGCATAGAAGGTCTTGTCCGTGACGGCGAAGGGGCTGCCGGTCTTATCGGTCTGCCGGGATTCGGATTCCATGAAATCGTTGCCGGGGAGGCCAAATGAAAACCCGACTCATCGACACCACCAAGGCCAGCCGCATGATTGCCTGCAACAAACTCAACACGCCGACACACGAAGACAGCGCGCTGCGACTCATCGCCGGCCAGTCGGCGACGAAATTGGCCGCGCGTCCGGTCACGCCGCCGGCAGCAAAGCCCGCAATCGTGCGCGCAAAAAGCGAGTGGGCCGATTCACCCAAGGCCGCGCGCCGGGGCCGTGACGCTGCCGCAGCGCGAGCCGAGGCACGGCGCGAGGCCGCACCGGCGAAACCCATGAGACCTTTGTTCGGATGAAGACTTGGAAGCTCACACCCAAGGCCGAGGAACTCTTGGCGAAACTCGACGCGCGGGAGAAGGCGAAGAAGGCCGATAAAGGGCAGGCCGAGAAGAATGTCGAAGCGCCCGCCGACACCATCGTCGGCATGGGCGAAAATCCTTTGGATACTTTGGGGCGCTGATGAACACCAAGGAATTTGCAGGATGGGCCGAGTGGCCCGGTTGCGGAAAGCGGAGGCCGTTGGCGGTATCAAATCGCGTCAAACGGCGGCTTTCGTGAGTCACGCCGTGAGCGATAGTCCGCATAAGCGCTCCCCTGCAAACCTTCCGACCATGTTGGATAATCTCGCACAACTCGAACAACGCGCGCGCCAACTCTACGCGCCCGTCATGAAGTCGCAAGACCACCCGCCCGTCTATGTCTGCGAGCGCGACGAAATTGCCGAGGCGCGCCAGCGTATGCGCTACCGGCTCGCACCCGTGGCCGCCGCGCTGGTCGCGCTTGTGGCCGATATGATCGTTGCACCCCGCTATCTGATGCGCTGGCTGCGGACTTGGAAGCGCATGCCGCAAATCGGCTGAAGCTGCCCAAATCTTCGCGCGAGGATCGCGCAAGAAACGCTTTTCCGATGCGTCCGCTGTCTCGGATTGTTAACTCACTTGCGGCGAACGTAAGCGCCTTACCTTTTCACCCGTTTTATCACCCGACAGCATTTTTTCGGCTTCATGTCGGGAAATGTCGGGAATGGTTTATGACAAACATCCCGCGCAAAATTTTGGTCGCGCAAAGGTGTTTGAAAGGCCGCGATGCGCTCGGGATTGTCTCGGGAAATGTTGGCGAAAATTCGGCCCGAGGGGGTGTGAAGCAAGCGCTCTACCACTGAGCTAATCGCGCGAAAGCCGACTTGATGCCACGACGGTCGCGGCGCGTCAATGCTGCGGCAACGCAATGGACGGAAGTTTTCCCGCGGTTCATCCGGTTTGAAGCGCGACCCGGCCGTCCGCTCAAGACCGCATAGTGCTGGCGTGCTAGGCGCCCCTACGCAACGCAAACACGGTTGCGACCGGTATTTTTGGCGCGGTAAAGAGCCTCGTCGGCGCGTTTCAACCACCCTGGCAAATCTTCCGGCGTTCCGTCGTGCTCGGCGGCGCCGATCGACACAGTGAACCGGATAGACGCGCCGTTGCCGGGAAAGACGGACTCCCCCGCGAGGGCTTCCCGGATGCGCTCCGCGACATGGCGCGCGCCTTCGATCGCGGTATCAGGAAGAAGGACGGCAAATTCTTCGCCGCCGAGACGCGCAAGGGTGTCGATTTCGCGCAGATGCGGCGCGCAAGCACGTGCGATGGTTTTGAGCACCTCGTCGCCCGCGTCGTGGCCGCGGGTGTCGTTGATGGATTTGAATTTGTCGATGTCCATCATAAGCAGTGAAGCCGCTGATCCCGCACGCTGCGCGCGGGACAACTCGCGATGGGCCAAGACCTCGAACTCGCGGCGGTTGCAGAGTCCGGTAAGTGCATCGGTCTTGGCCTGCCGCTCGAGCAATTGCTCCGCGGCCGCTTCCTTGTCCACCACGCGGAACGACCCGACGATGCCGTTGATGCGGCCGTGCCTGTCGCGGTAGGGGCCCGCGTGGAGTTCGATCCGATGGACAACTCCGCTTTTGGCTCGCAGCTTCGCACGCCGGACGAACGGCGTCCCCTGCCGCGTGCGTTGGAGGTCTCCGTGCAGTTGGGCCAATTCTTCACTATCGACGGCGAGGTCGGTGACTTTGCGCCCGGTCCAATCGGCAACCTCCCACCCCAGCACGGCGGTGAGCGACGGCGAGACCCAGACGATCGTGTCGCTATCGTCAACGTGCACGACGACATCCGACGAATTGAGCGCCAGAAGGCGAAATCGTTCCTCCGAGGCGGCGAGTCTCGCATCGGCATTGTGACGCTCGGTTATGTCACGCCAGACAAAGCTAACCCGTTCATCCACCCGCACAGCACGGATATCGAGCCAATGCGACGAATCGCCCAAGGGAAAAAGAAAGTTGTCGATCACCGCAGGACGTCCTGTTTCCGCGGTATCGCGGTAAATTTTCATAAGTCCGGTGGATTCCATTGCGGGAAAAAGTTCGAGTGTGCTGCGGCCCAGGAGATGGTCGCGGTCCCTGCCGATCCACCTGCAAGCGGCGGGGTTTGCGTCGGTGTAAATGAAATCAGCAACGCGTCCGCTCTTGTCGCGCACCGGTTGCACAAGCACATGCGGATCGAGCAGACTGTCCAAGGTCGCTTTCAGACGCAGCCGTTCGTTTTTGACCGCCTCGCGGGCCTGCCGCTCTTGCTGGATGTCGCGCAAACCGCCAGCAAATCCCGTGGTTTTACCGTTCTCGTCGGTCAGCGGACGCATCGACATCCAGAACCATTGGTAGCCGTCGTTGCCGACTCGCAAGCGGATTTCAACGGATGCCGGACTGCCTTTCCTGAGCTGGCCTTCGACCGTTTCGACCCCGTCCCAGTCTTCGGGGTGAACAAGGTCTCTGAAGGGTCTGCCGACAAGTTCCTCGGGGACATGGCCGAGTTGCCTCACGGCCAAAGGGGTAATCCATTGGATGATACCTTGCGTGTCTTGCTGCAACACCACATCGGAGGCATTCTCGGCAAGCAGGCGAAACTGCCGCTGGGCCGCATCCAAATCGGCCGTCCGCTCCGCGATGCGGCGTTCCAGGGTCATGTTGAGCTGGCGCAGATCTTCCTCGGCTTTTTTACGCGCAGTGATGTCGAACGTCACCCCTCCCATGCCCTCGAGCGTTCCGTCGGGCTTGGCATAGACGCGCCCCGGGGCGGCAATCCAGCGCGCGGAACCGTCGTGCTGGACGATCCGGTATTCCTCGTAATAATCGCGCCGCTTCTCCACGGCTTCCGCGATTCGCCGCTCGACGCGCCCGCGGTCTTCGGGATGCATCACCGCGTAGAAATGCTCGAAACTGGGCTCCGACCCCGGGGGCAGGGCGAGATGTTTTTTGCAGAGGTCCGACCACTCGAGTTTGTTGGTGTCGAGGTCCCAATTCCACACGCCGACGTTCGCGGCCTCGGTGGCAAGGAGGAAGCGACGCTCCGCCAGTTGCTTGCCCGCAGTCAAAGTTCGCTCGGACGCGCCGGCTTCGCGCCGCTCCCAAAGTTGCCGGTATTTGTAAACGCCGAAAAGAAGGACTCCGAGTGCTGTCGCGCACACGGCAAGCAGTGGCCATAAAAGCTGCCACTGCATGCGTGCGATCGCGGCCGCGGGCACGTGCCCGACAAGTTTCCAAGTTTCCGCCGCCCTCACATCGCTGCCAAGAATGGCCGCGGGATCGAAGGTCATCCACGACCACAGTCCGCTCCGCGTCAAGATCGCGCCCGATTTAGCCCCCGAGATGCGCGCCCACTCCGCGGGTTGTCGTGCGGCGAAGGATTTGCCCGCATCCCCTGTTGCGAACCCGAACGCGTCCCGCGGATCCGGCGCCAGCAACCAGTGGCCTTGAGAACTCAGCAGCATAAGCTCCGACCCGGCGGCCACGGGAACGACTGTTGCAAGGCGGTCGAGCATGTCTCCGGCTCGCACGTTGACGAGCAACAGTCCGAGGTCGCGGCCCGCGCTGGACGGCAGGCGGATGGCGAACCGCAAAACCGGTTTGTGCGGCACTTCCACAGAGCCGCGCGACACACTGAGGTCGAGATGCGACATGTAAAAAGTGCCGGGCGGTTGCTTGATGGCGTCCTTGAAATATCCGCCATGCGACTGGTCCTGCAAATCCGGCTCCGCGCGGGCAACAGGGCCTTGGGGTCCCTGCTCCACGCCGACCAACTCCATGCCATCGGGGCCAAGCCAGCGCGCCTTGTCATAGACAGGGTTGTGATAAAGCAGCGTCGCGAGCTGGCTTCCCACGACCGAACGCGCCCGTGCAGGCGGCATCCTCAACGCCTCGCCAAGCTGAGGCTCGCGCGCCATGCCCGTCAGGTGCTCCACGGACATCACCAGCGCCGCGCGGAGAATCTCCGAGCCGAGTTGCAGTTGGTCTGCCTCGGCGCTCTTGAGCCGGGCGAGGTCGGATTGCGTCAGATTGATCGCGACAAAAAAAGTAACCAGCAAAACAAAGAACGCGACCGGCAAGTAGAGGCGCGCAAATTGTCTCATAACTGCGACTAACCACCGCGGCGCCGGTGGCACTATTTCCGGAGCCGATGGATATAAATAATGCGCGAACCGGCCGCTGCAGAATATGGGGTGAACACCCCATGGATATCACCCGGCCGCATGCCCCGATGAGGGCATCAACTTTCGCAGAATACTCCGCCTCCGCGGAGCAAACGCAATCAGGCCGGCAAACGCACGACGCATTCGATCTCGACAGCCATGTTCATCAACTGAGCACCGACAGTCGTGCGCGCCGGATACGGATCTTTGAAAAACTCCTTATAGACGCCGTTCATCTCGGCGAAATTTTTCTCCGTCAACTGAGCCAGAAAAACGCGGCAGCTCACGACATCGGCAAGGGTCGCACCCGCCGACTCGACAACCTTGCGCATGTTATCAAGGACAAGCTGAGTTTGCCGGGCCACGGGGCCGTCGCTCATTTTTCCCGTCGCTGGGTCCATGGGCGTCATACCGGAGACGAAAAGGAATTTGCCCTCCGCGACGACTGCGAGCGAATAGGGACCGATGGCAGACGGGCCGTCCTGCACGGAAGTGATTCGTTTGATCATGTGTATGTTTTAGCGGGCGCCCGCGCAAAATCAACGCTGCCCGGTAGTGCGGCGCAGCAAATCGACTTCTTTGGCGGACAGTTCCCTCCATCCGCCGCGCGGAAGCCGCCCCAGTCGAAGTGGGCCGAGCCGGGTGCGGGTCAGTCTCTTCACATCCCAGCCGAGCGCGGCGAACATCCGGCGAATCTGCCGGTTGATGCCCTGCGTGAGAACGACGCGAAGTTTGTTCGGAGCATCCAACCGCACATTGGCGGCCCGGGCGCGCCCTTCCTCGAGATACACACCCTTGAGTAACTTCGCCGTTTTCGACGGGTCGAACGGACGGTCGAGGATCACCTCGTATTCTTTCTCCACATGACGCGAGGGATGCGTGAGAGCCTGGGCCAAAGCACCGTCGTTCGTGAGCAGCAGCAACCCCTCGCTCTCGGCATCGAGTCTTCCCACGTGCGCGAGGTTTGCCGCGTCACGGGGAAGCAAGTCATAGATGGTGGGCTTGTCACCCTGCGAACGGCGCGAACTCAGGCAGCCCGGCGGTTTGTTGAAGGCAATGCATCGGGGCGCCGCCGGACGCACTTCGCGACCGCGCGCGAAAACCGTGTCTTCCGGTCGGACGACCGTGGACAGCTCCCGCACGGGGCGGCCGTTGATGCGCACGCTTCCGGCGAGAATGATATCCTCGCAAGCGCGACGGGAACCCAATCCACACAGCGCGAGGTAGCGGTTGAGCCGCATCGGTAGGGTCGCGCCTACACGAGGCGCGCAGCGCCGATCACTCGTCCGGCTTGGTCTTCTTGAGACCGATGACGCTCTGGTTGTCCTTGAACTGCCCGCGCTTCTTGAGCAACTCGACACGCTCAAAACGCTTGAGAACGTTGCGTTTTGCCTTGATGGCGCCCTGACCACGTAGACTTCTGTGCTGACTCATAGCGACGGGACATTAGCGATGCTTGGGCTTTCTGCCAACCAAAAGCTGCGGCTTGCCGCAGATATCCGGCGCAATGCCCCTGCGTCAGGGCTCGTTGAGCGAGTCGCTGAAATGGCCTCGCAGGAACCGGAAAACAAACAAAACACCGGGGGTGAGCATAACCGCTCCCCCGACACAAAAGATTTCCAGCGGGAACGCGTCGTAAACGGCGTAGCTCAGGATGGCTGCGAAGACAATCGCGACCCCGACGGGCAGACAAATGTAGGCAGCGGGCATGACCATGCGGGTGAACGTTTCACTCTCCGAACGCCTTGCAAGTCGTTTCGGCCGTTTGGAAAATCTCCCCATCAGCGCCGGTTCCCGCAAAACGAGCGGTGAACCTCCGTGAGACGCGAAACAAGAGCTTCCATCAGCCCTTGGCCATCTCCCTGGATATCCTCGGACCAAATCTGCCGGCCATTGTCGCCGTCATGCAACCGCGCGGTAAGAACGATTTGATCGAAACCGTCTCGCGCGCATCCGGAGAGCACGAACTTCGTGCCGTTCTTTCTCGCCAAATCGCGTGCGGTGTCGCTGTCGAGTAAAACCCCCTCTTGCGCGGCGCCTTGGCTCGTGAATACCGCCAAATCGGGCAATCTCGCAAGAGCGTCCACCACTCGCGCCCGGAAATCGGGATATTCGTTGGCCAAACGGCTCTGCTCGGAGTGCAACACATGCACGGTAATCCCGCGGGGATCCAGCGCGTCCGAACTCTCCCCGTCCGGCGATGCCGACACATCGCGAAGCGCAAAATGCGGCCAGTATCCGCCACGCGGCAGCGAAATGACCACCCGTTCCGCGCGACCGCTCTTCAAGTAATACATCTCGAGATCGCGACGCAATTTTCCCGCCTCAATGCGCACAATCGGATCCCTCGTCGGATCGAAGTCGGGCGATCTCCCGAAGATGCGCACGGCGATGTTATAGCTGCTGATATCCTCGTCACGCCCGTCCAGCTCGCTGTTCACCACATGGGCCAAAAAGCGGCGATTGCGATCGCTTGCGGCAAAATCCGGACTGGCCAAGATACGCTCCAGACACGCCTGCACATCCTCGCGCGGCACGGGAACCGGCGCGGAATTTCGGACGCGCCGGCGAAACCGTCTTTTGGGACTGGACTTGGTAACAACAACTGAGTCGGACGAATTGCTCATCGACCGTCATTATGTAAAATCCCGCGCCGGCCATCTATTGCCCTTTTGGGCAAGCGGTGGCGTGTCCCGGCGGCGATTCAGACAGCTGGTATGTCAGCGCGATCGAGACCGGCTTCGTTGACGAGCAAGGCCATTTCGGCTGCCGAGGAGACGCCGACTTTGTTGGTCAATGACGTCCGGTGGTGTTTTACGGTGCGCTCGGCAATTCCCAACTTCTCCGCAATCTGCTTGTTGAGCAGTCCGCGGAGAACACCTGCCAGCACTTCCCATTCACGCCGGCTCAGTGC
Source organism: Chthoniobacterales bacterium (assembly GCA_018883245.1). Taxonomy (NCBI): domain Bacteria; kingdom Pseudomonadati; phylum Verrucomicrobiota; class Spartobacteria; order Chthoniobacterales; species Chthoniobacterales bacterium. The sequence continues at coordinate 31,067 of VEQL01000015.1, read as the reverse complement.
ATCGAATTTGGCCCTCGCCTCAGCGCGACAAGATCGCCGCTTCTCCTCGCGAAGGCTTCTTGCGATCGCCCGCTCGATCGCATCGAACAGGGCCGCCTTCGGGGCGCGCTTTGTGAGGAAATCCTCCGCGCCTTCGCGCATGGCCCGCACCGAGGTCGGGATGTCACCTTTTGCGGTGAGAAAAATGACCGGCAAGGCATGGCGTGTGCGTGCCAACGCCTTCTGCAGGTCGAGGCCGCTGCGGTGGGGCATCTGCAGATCCGTGAGCACGCATCCGGGCGCTTGGGACGAGGGCCGCTGCAGGAATTCATCGACGGATGAATACGCCTCCACTTTGTAACCCGAGGCACGAAGCAAGCGTGTCACGCTGCGCAAAAACGAGACGTCGTCATCCACGACATGGACCACCGGCTTCTCGCTCACTTCTCCGCCTCCGCTGCGGGCAACACCATGCTGACAAAAAATCCGTGCCCCTCCCGGTTGGCGAAGCGCAGGTCGCCGCCGTGCTGTTCGATTATGCTGTGGACCAGCGGCAGACCCATGCCGAGTCCCTGTTTCTTTGTGGTGTGGAAAGGCTCGATTAACTTGTCCATGTCTCCGGGTGGCACCCCGCCGCCGTTGTCGGACACGGAGATTTCGACGCGTCCGCTTCCTGCATCGCGCGCGCGCACATGGACGCGACCATTAGGCCGGTCCCCGATAGCTTCGAGAGAGTTCAGAACAAGGTTGAGCAGCGCCTGCTGCAACAGCACGGAGTCACCCATCACCATCGGCAGGCCGTCCTCTTTCGAAATCTCGAGCGCGAGACCACGCGAATCGAATTCCCCGCCGAACAGGTGGGAAGCGGACTCCAGGATCTCGCCCACGTCCAGCCGCTGCGGTTCGAAGCGCTGCTGCTGAACCATGCTGCGGATCCGATCGAGAACCTTCCCGGCGCGCCGGTCGTCCTCCAGGATGTCGCCCACAATGTCGCGCAACTCGGCGCAGTCCGCCTTGCCGCCCTTCTGGAGCAGCAAGCTGGCCGTCTCCGCGTTGTTCAGAATGGCAGCCAAAGGCTGCTCCAGCTCGTGCGCCAGCGAGGCGGCCAACTGCCCGAGACTGGACACGCGACCCACGCGTGCCAGCTGCTCCTGCCTCTCCCGCAATTTTTGCTCCGCATTTTTGCGCTCGGTCAGGTCGACGCACAGGCCGAAAACCTCGCCGCCGATCAGAATGCCGGAAAACTGCATGACATGCTCGCAACCTGCTTGGTCCATCACGCGCACCTCCGCAGCCTCGATCCTCCCGTCACCCGCCTGCGCCTGCCCCACCGCTTCCTCCCATTGCTTGGCGATACGGTTGCGGTAATCCGCCGAGGGATACGCCCGCTGCATCCAGCGCTCGAAATCGGGAATGTCCGAGGCAGTGTAGCCCAGCATCTTCGTAAACTCCTTGTTGACCCACAAACTCCCCGAGGCCAAGTCCGTCCTTACGATACCGAGCGGCGCGTTTTCCAGAAGACCCCGCAAGCTCGCTTCGCTCGCCGCCAGCAGGCGCTCGGCCCGGTTGCGCACGGTCACGTCGATGAAGGCTCCGAATATCTCTCCCTCGAATATGCCAGCCGTAAGCTCCACCTCCCGCCGCGAGCCGTCTTTGGTCGTGATGTCGTAGGTGCGCATGGGAATCTTGCCTTCCGACTGCGAAGCCTTCTGGACGTCGAGATCCCAATTTGCCAGGACCTTCTCCCGATATCCGGCATCGGGGTAGATTTTTCGGAACCACACCTCGTAAGTGGGCACGTCTTCCGCCGTCCAGCCGAAGGCTTCGATGAACGCTTTGTTGAACGCCAACGTCCGCGCGCCTCCCCGCGTGTAGGCAATCGGAACCGGCGCGTTCTCGACGATGTCGCGCAACCGCCTTCCGCTTTCCTCGAGGTCCCGCAGCACGCGCTTGCTCTCGCTGAGGTCGATGATCACGTTGCAATCCACGCCGGGCAAATCAATGGAGGTCAGCACAACGTCCCGCACCGATCCATCCGTGGCCGTGAGGCGAAGTTCCAAGCTGAAGCGTTCCCCGCGCTCAAAAGCCGCACGTTTCATTTTTTCCACATCCGCCAGATCCAAGCCGGCTGACTCCAACACCCGGGCAGCCAACTGCTCGCGCGTCCAACATTCATCCCGCCGGTAGCCGAGCATTTGCTCATACGCAGCGTTGAAATGCATGTCTCCCGTCGCGAGATCCGTGTAAACAATCGCCACCGGCGCCTGCTCGAACATCAGGCGGAATCTTTCCTCGCTCTGCTCGAGCAATCGCTGCGCAAGCTGGCGCTCCGTCACGTCCTCGAGAGAAATGATCAGGCTTCCTCCCTCTGTGGCCGCCTTGATCACCACGTCCTTTGTTCCTCCGTTTTTCGTCGCCACGCGCGAGCGGACGGGACCGACATCCGCTCCTGCAGACACAGCCGACCGGATCTGACTGTCGAGCAACCGCATCACATTCTCCCGGACTTTCTCGTCGGGATACGCCCGGCGCGCCCACTCGCCCACCGTGGGAATGTCATCCAAAGTGTAACCCAGCAACTCCGTGAAGCGCCGGTTCACGTATGTCACCTTCGCCCGCGAATCCCGCCAGTCGAAATCCTCTCCGGCCAAGCTCGTCGCCACGGGGAAAGGAAGATGGTCGAGAATGCGGCGCAGGTCGTTTTCGCGCTGCTGCTGGGCCTCGAATTGCTGGTGCCGGACAGTGACATCCGTGAATGTTCCGAGGAAGCGCCCGGAAATCACCGCCACAGCCACCTCGACGCGTTTCTCTTCGCCGTTTTTGCAGGTGACTTTGTATTCACGCAGCCCGGGAGGGTGTCCGTCACACTCACACCGCGCAATCAAGTCGGCGGTTTCCTCCCGCACTCGCGCGCGATATGTCGCGTCCGGGTAGGCCTTGGCAAACCAGCTTTCCAGCGTCGGGATTTCGTCGGGGCCGTAGCCGAACAACTGCGCAAAAGCGCGATTCGCCTGCATGTCGCCTCGGCCCGGCAGGGTCGTCCATGCCATGGCCACCGGAGCTTCAAAAAGTTGACGCCACAGCTGGCTGTCGTCGATGCGGGGGGTGCCCGGCGAGGACTCCCGCCCCGCGTCATGGGCATCGGCACTGCCGCTGCAGGTGGTGACTGCCGGATCCAGCGTCTGCATCCCTTGAGACGATTTTCGGTGCGTCTGCGGATCAGACCAGACCCAACTTCATCCGCCCAGCCTCGGTGATCATGCCTTGGTTCCACGGCGGCTCCCACACCAAATCGACCTCGGCCGAGTCGATGCCGGGAAGCGAAAGAATCCGGCCGCGCGCATCGGCGGCGATGGTCGGCCCCATCCCGCAGCCGGGAGCCGTGAGGGTCATTTTGACGTTCACGGTGGTGGCGCCGGATTCGCTCTTGCCGAGGACCAAGTCGTAAACCAGCCCGAGATCGACGATGTTCACCGGAATCTCCGGGTCATAAACATTCTTCAACTGCGCCCAGACGTCGTCCTCCGTCACCTCGCCACCTGCGGACACAGGGCGCGCCGCCTCTTCCTTTTTCAGTTCGAGGCCGAGCGCATCGGCATCGGCATCGGCGATGCGCGCCAAACCGGTCTGCGTCGCCACCGTGTAGGTGCCGCCGAGGGACTGCGTGATAATGACCGGACTGCCGGCAGCAAGGGTGGACTCCTCGCCGCTGGGAATGAGGATCGCCTTGCAGTCGCGCGTCAGGGTGATTTCGCGGTGTGTCATTCCGCGCAATTTATTCCCGTGGACCCACGAGTCCAATCAAATGGTTTCGCGCCCGCGGGCGCTGCCGTGTAATGTCGCGGGCTTTATGCGCTGGCAGACTTTGTGGGAGGGACGCTGGATTTTGGTCGTGTTGATCGCGGCAATGGCCGCGACATGGCTCGTCGCGCCTTGGCTGGCAGCGGTGCCGTTCGGGCTGCTGCTGTTCACGCTCTACTTTTTCCGCGATCCCGCACGGAAAATACCCGACGGTCCGGGCCTCGTGGTCTCCCCCGCCGACGGCCGCGTCACGGACATCACGGAGATCGAGGAAACGGAGTGGGTGAACCGGAGGATGCGCCGCATCGGCATCTTTCTTTCGGTCTTCGACGTCCACGTGAACCGCGCGCCTGCCGATTGCCGCGTGGTTTACACGGCGGAATACGCCGGGACTTACCTCGACGCGCGCAGCCCGCTGGCCTCCACGCACAACACGGCACGCACTTGGGGCCTCGAGTGCCGTCCCGGGCTGATTCTTGTGGTCCGCCAGATCACCGGCGCCATAGCACGACGCATCGTGCCTTGGGCGGAGCTGGACGAACGCCTCGCGCGCGGTCAGCATTTCGGGATGATCCGGTTCGGTTCACGGACGGAAATCTGCCTTCCCCTTGATGCCGAGGTGGTGGTCCAAGTCGGCCAGCACGTCAAAGGCGGCAGCACGGTCATCGCCCGCCTCGCAGAGCCATGAACAGCGAACCGGAAGGGCCGCGGATTTATCTCCTGCCGAATCTCATGACGGCGGGGAATCTTTTTTGCGGGTTTGCCGCGGTGCTCAACATCCTAGATGCGGTCATAGCTCAACGCGGCGGCGGCAATCCCGCGGAGAACATCCATGTGGCAATCTGGTTCATCCTCGGCGCCTGCATTTTCGACCTTCTCGACGGACGGCTCGCCCGGCTCGGCGGCAACGAAAGCGCGTTCGGCCGCGAATTCGACTCGCTGGCCGACATCGTCTCGTTCGGCGTGGCGCCCGCATTGCTGGCGTTCCACATCGTCCTGCGCGACTTCGATCGCTACGGACTGCTCATCGCGTTCGTGTATCTCGCCTGCGGCGCGCTGAGACTGGCGCGGTTCAACTGCCTCGCGGCCAACAACGAGGCAGGCAACGGGTCGAAGGACTTCGAGGGATTTCCCATTCCCGCCGCGGCGGGCCTCATCGCCTCGATCACCCTGCTGATGCTCTGGCTCGACGCGGGCCAGAAAACCATCGGTCCGTGGAAATACGCGCTGCCGCCGCTCATGCTCTTCCTCTCGTTCATGATGTTCAGCAGGGTGAAATACCCGAGTTTCAAAGCCGTGAACTGGCGCACGCGCCGCTCGATCCCGAAATTCATCGCGACCATCGTCGTGCTGATCTTCACCGCGATGAACTACGAATGGATGCCGGCGATGCTTTTTGTCGCCTACCTGCTTTACGGACTGGTCAGGCCGCTGATCTCGAACGCATGGCGTCGCGAGATCGAATCGGACGAGGAGGAAGAGGAAGCCGCGACGGGCGGCGGGCCGGCCTGATCAGAACGGGATATCGTCCTCGGACGGTTCCTCTTCGCGGGCTGGCGCGGCTTTCGCTGCTTTGGATCCGCCTCCGGGGCGGGAACCCCCGCCCTCACCTCCGCCGTCGCGGGAACCGAGAAGCTGGAAATTTTCGCATACCACGCGGAGCTTGGAGCGCTTCTGTCCGGTCTGCTTGTCATCCCACGTGTCGAGCTGCAGTCGCCCCTCGATGAAAACCGGGCGGCCTTTTTTGAGATATTCCCCGGCGATTTCCGCCTGGCGCCCCCACATCGTCACATCGACAAAGGTGGTTTCTTCGCGCTTCTCGCCGCCATCCGTCGTGTAAACGCGGTTGACTGCAATGCCGACATCGGTGACGGCGCTGCCTTTTGGCGTGTATTTGACCTCGGGGTCGCGGGTGCAATTTCCGAGGAGCATGACTTTGTTGACGGAGGCCATGGTATTAGGGCGGTGGTGACTGGGTTTGCGTCAGGCGGCCTTGGCCGCGGGCTTCAATTTCTCGACGTGCTGGAGATGGACGGCTTGGTCGAGCTTCCACTTGGCGCGCAGCTCGTCCACCTGCTCGGGTGTGGCATGGACGATGAAGTTGACATAGAAACCGGCGCTCTGTTTGCGGCTCGGATAAGCGAAGGTTCTTTTTTCCAGCCGCTGCACCTGCTCGAGTTCCATCTTGGCGGCCTTGATCTGTTTTTCGATGCCGTCGATCAGGTCATTGGCCGACTCTTCGCGGCCCTTGGTGTTGAGGACCAAAAGTATTTCGTAACGTCGCGTATTCATGAACCTTCTTTATTGAACTCATTCATCGCCGCGGCAAGCCCGTTTTTCAGAATGACGCGAATTGCCGAAGCCGCGCGATCCAGAATGGAAGGCAATTCAGCGCGTTCCGCGGGCGTGAATGCACCCAGCACATGATCATGCAAAGCGACCGGTTCGGGCGGCGCCCCGACGCCGATGCGCAGGCGCGGGACAGACTCCGTGGCAAAGTGGAGCAGGACCGACTCCAGGCCGTTGTGACTGCCCGCGCTGCCCGAGGCACGGATGCGCAAGCGACCGAAAGGCAGGGCGGCGTCATCGAAAACAACCAGCACACGGCCGTGCGGGATCTTGTAAAAGTCCGCCATGGTCCGAACGGCGACACCGCTCAAGTTCATGAATGTCGTGGGCTTGAGCAGCCACGCGCCATCGGCGCGCGCAACGAATCCTTCGAACTTGGCCTCTTCGCGAAACGCCGGATCTGGGCGGAGCGCATCCAGCGCAAGCCAACCGACGTTGTGCCGCGTGCCCTCGTAGCGGGCACCGGGATTGCCAAGACCGGCAACCAGCCAAGCGGAGCTTGTATCGGCGGCCGGCAAGTCGCTGACCTAGTCTTCTTTGGCCCCGGCGCCCTCGCCCTCTTCCGCTTTCTTCTCGCGGATGACCTCGGGTTCGGCAGCCGCACCCTCGGCGGCAGGCGCTCCTTCTTCGGAGACCTTGGGCTCCGAAACGAGGAAAACGGTGACTTCCGGATCGGCGACATATTTCACGCCGGGCAGCGCCGGCAAATCGCGCACGTGGAGCGCATCGCCGAGATTGAGAGCGGAGACATCCACTTTGATCATCTCCGGCAAGTCCTTGGGCAAGCACTCCACCTCGATCGAGCGCAGACTTTGCTCGAGAAGACCGCCGCCGGTCTTCACGCCGGCTGCTTCGCCCACGGGCTCGATGACCACCTCGGCAACAAGGGCCTGATTGGCCGACACGGCCTGGAAATCGACATGCAGCACGGCACGGTTGACAGGATGGTGCTGCACCTCGTTGATGAGGGCGAGGCGTGCGCCGCCGTCGATCTCGAGGTTGACCAGAATGTTTTCGCCGACCGCGTGCGAAAGAAGTGTATCGATGGCGCGACGCTCGAGTTGCAAAGGCGTGGGCTCGACCCCGCTCCCGTAGAGGATCGCCGGAATGGCGTCCGCATTTTTCAATTTTTTCACGGCGTTGCGCCCCTTGGCGGTGCGATGCGACGCTTTCAGGCTGACTTGGTTCGACATAAAGGGCGGAAAGGTTAGACGGAAGCGCCGTTGATTTCAAACAAAGAAGTCACGGACTCGTCATCGTGGATCCGCTTGATCCCCTCGCCCAGCAACTCCGCCACGGAGCAAACGGTCAAAGGACAGCCGTCGGCCTCGGCCATCGGGACACTGTTTGTTGTGATGAGTTCCTTGATGTCCGAGGCACGCAGACGCTCCCTGGCGGGGCCGGTCAAGACGGCGTGCGACACCATGGCATAAACATCTTTCGCCCCCGCCTCCCTCAGGCGTCCTGCGGCCGCGGCCAGAGTGCCGGCCGTTTCCGTGAGGTCGTCCACCAGCAGCACGTTTTTGCCCTCGACGTCGCCGATCACGTGCTGCGCCTCCGTTTCGCTGGCGCTGATGCGGCGCTTCACCACAATCGCCAGATTGACGCCGAGGGTGCGGGCGTATGCGGACGCCATCTTCACGCCGCCGACGTCCGGCGAAACAACCACGATGTCGCCGAGATTTTTGCTGCGCACGTATTTGATGAGCACCGGCGCGGCGTAAAGGTGGTCCATCGGGATGTCGAAAAAGCCCTGCAATTGCTGGGCGTGCAAGTCCATCGTGAGCACGCGATTGACGCCCGCGGCGACAAGAAGATTGGCCACGAGCTTCGCGGTGATAGGCACGCGGGGTTGGTCTTTGCGGTCCTGCCGGGCGTAGCCGAAAAACGGGATCACCGCGGTGATGCGCGCCGCGCTCGCACGACGCGCGGCGTCCACCATGATCAAAAGTTCCATCAGGTTCTGGTTCGTCGGCGGGCAGGTGGGCTGGATAATGAAAACATCGCGACCGCGGACGTTCTCATTGATCCGCACGAAGGTCTCACCGTCTGGAAACACGGTCACTGTGGCGTCGGTGAGCGGCTCACCGATGTAGTCCGCGATTTCCGCCGCAAGGCGCGGATGCGCCGTTCCCGAGATCAATTTCATTTCCCTTTTTCCGCGAGTCATGGCTAGCAAGATTCCGCGAGGACGGCGGGGTCTTGCAATTGCAAAAAAAAAATCTTCGTTGGAGAATCCGCGCCCATGAGTCCGGACTTGCAAACCTCGCCCGATCCCGCCTCCGTGCTCGCGCCGCTCGGCCTGTCAGTCACGCCGGCTGTGACGGCATTTGCGCGGGATCTGGAGCCGGCAGACGGCACGCGTCTCGAGGCCATGGCGCGCGCTGCCCGCGCGATAACCCGCCGCCATTTCGGCAAAACGGTGAGGCTTTTCGCCCCGCTTTACCTTTCGAACGAGTGCATCAACAGCTGCACTTATTGCGGGTTCTCGCGCGAGAACGCCATCCTCCGCGTCACGCTCGAGGCCGAACAGGTCCGCGCCGAGGCGCGCCACCTTGCCGCGCAGGGATTCCGCAACATCCTCCTCGTCGCGGGAGAGCACCCGAAGTTCGTATCGAACGGATACCTCGAGGAGGTAATACGTGCGCTCGCACCGGAAGTGCCGTCTTTGTCGATCGAGGTCGCGCCGATGGAAGCCGCGGACTACGTCCCGCTCGTGCGTGCCGGCGCGGAGGGACTGGTCGTCTATCAGGAGACCTACCATCGCCCCACCTACACAAAACTTCACACCGCGGGACCGAAGAAAGATTTCGACTGGCGCATGGCTTGTCCGGAACGCGGACACGCGGCGGGATTCCGGCGCATCGGCATCGGCGTTTTGTTCGGACTTTGGGACTGGCGCGAAGAGGCCATCGCCTTGGCGGCACACTTGGATCATCTCCAGCGCTCCTGCTGGAAAGCGCACCTCACCGTGAGCCTGCCGCGCTTGCGCCCCGCCGCCGGAGGTTTCCAGCCAACGCATCCCCTCGACGACCGGAATTTCGTCCAACTGCTCTGCGCCTTCCGCATTCACTTCCCGCGTGCCGGTATCGTGCTCAGCACGCGCGAACCCGCCGCATTGCGCGATGCGGTGGCGCCGATCGGTGTCACGATTATGAGCGCCGGAAGCCACACCGAACCGGGCGGCTACACCGGCCTGGGGCGCGAGGGCTTGCACCTGACCGTCAGGGGCAGGGCTGTGCCGTGCGACACGGACGCCCGTGCGCTCGCAACCGAGCAATTTTCCACCTCCGACCAGCGCCCGCCGGCGGAAATCGCTGCACGTCTTCGTGAACTGGGACTGGATCCCGTGTGGAAAGACTGGGACCGGGCAATTCTCTGCACATGAACATCACCGTCAACGGAGCAAACCGCGAAGTCCGCGCCTCGCAAGTGGAAGAACTCGTCACCGAACTCGGTCTTCCTGTGTCCGCCGCTCTGGTCGAGCACAACGGCATCGCATTGTTGCGCTCGGAGTGGGCAAGCACCGCGCTGAATGACGGCGACCGCCTCGAGGTCGTGCGTATGGTTGCCGGAGGGTGAGGCACTTCAATCACGCGAAGCCCGTTCGACCACGACCTCGCTGCCTTCGGTCCGCAGCGCCACGACCCGCGTTCCCGCCGGGATGAAATCGCCCTCCGTCCGCGCGTCGAATATCTCGCCACCGAACTCCGCCCTGCCGACGGGTCGCAGCAACGAAACCGTCCGCCCCGCATCGCCCGCGCGCACCGACGGCCGGATCGAACCGGGTTCGTGCGCGGGGACCGATGCCCCCGAGGGCTGGCTCGCGGTCAAAATGATCCTCCGCAGCACGGGCAACTGCGGGAAAAATTTCGCGAGGAAGAAAATGGCAACGCCGGACATGCCGATCGCAATGGCGAGGTTGGCCAGCGGACCGGCAAAGACATCGAAGGACGGCCACTGCACGGCATTGGGATAGTAATCCACCATGGCCCAAAGGAGCGCGCCGATCATGAGAACGCTGCCGGCAAGCGCGAGAACCACAATCCCCGGAAGAAAGAGGAGTTCAACCAGCACCATCAGCAGGCCAAGGACGAAGAATGCCACCACTTCCATGCCCGCAAGCCCCGCGACGTAATGACCCGCGAAGAAGAGCAGGAAGCAAATCGCCGCGATGAACCCGGGCACACCGAATCCCGGGGATTTGAATTCGATATAGGTCCCGATGATTCCCCCGAGGAGGAATAGCGGAGCCAGCATGGTGATCACCAGCGCCATGCGTTCGAAGCCACTCGGCTCCGCCTCCACCACCGGACCGCGAAGCCCCGCATCGCGCACGAGGTCGGCTATGGAAGGCGCGATCCCCGCGGCAAGAAGGGGCTTGCCGTTGATTTTTTCCGCGGCTTCCTGGGCGCTCAACGTGAGGAGTTCGCCCTTGTCGCTGATCACGCGTGAGCCGATTTTCACCTCCTTGTCCTTGTTGATGAAGGCCTCGGCCAGTTCGGGATTATGGCCGTTGCTGTCCGCCGCGCTGCGAAAGTATCCGGAGTAATATGACACGATCTTTGCATTGAGGGTTTCGGGGATTTCCTGACCCGTTCCCATCACGGGCGCGGCGGCGCCGATCGCACTCACCGGGGCCATCCAGATTTGCTTGGTGCCCAGCGCGATCAACGCTCCTGCCGAACCCGCGTTCGGGTTGACGTAGGTCAACGTCGGCGCCCGGACTTTGAGCAGAGCCTGCAGGATATCCACCCCCGCGCCGAGATCACCGCCGGGCGTGTCCATATCAAGGATGAAAGCCGAGGCCTTCGCTGCCTCACCCATTTTCAGAATGCGGCGGAGAAAGAAAAATTGCGCCTTCGAGACCTCGCCCTTGAGCGGGACCACCACCACCGCGCCCTCGGGTATGTCGCCGGCCAGAGGAGTCACCACCGGCAGCGCAGAAACGTCGCGCGAGGGCAAAGTCTCCGCGGACGCAAGGACACCGGAAAAAACGAGCGTAAGGATAGCGAAGGTCAGACGCCTCATGTGATGCCGAATTTCCCCCCTCTGCCCCCGCCCCACAAGACGATTCCGCGCGCGAAAAACCGCGCGCACGGTTGCCGCCTCGGTTAGATTGACTGGCCATGCCACGCATCGCCGAGGAGAGCATTGAACGGGTCGCCGCTGCCACGGACATCGTGGAAGTCATCGGCAGCTACTTCCCGCTCAAGCGCGCGGGCTCAAGCTGGCGGGCGCTGTGCCCCTTCCACCGCGAGAAAAGTCCTTCGTTTCACGTCAGCCCGCAAAAGCAGGCATACTACTGCTTCGGATGCGGCGCGGGGGGCAGCGTCTTCAAATTTGTCATGGAATACGAGCGCGTGGACTTCGGCACTGCCGTGCGACGCCTGGCACAACGCGCGGGAGTAGTGGTGGTTGAGGAGCAATCCGCGCCCGGGGAAGAGAGGCGGCACGAACTACGCGGACGTCTGCTCGAGTTGCACAAACTCGCGGCTGACTGGTTCCATCACAACCTCCTGCGTTCGGCTTCGGGCGCCAACGCGCGCGACTACCTGAAGTCCCGGGCCATCGGATCGGATATCGCCAAGAATTGGCACCTCGGCTATGCCCCCGACAGCCGTGATGCGCTTTTGAAGCATGCGCGGAGCGCCGGTTTCCGCGACGACGAACTCCAGGCCAGCGGCCTTTTCCACGGCGGTGCCGGCAAGCCGCCAGCCGATCGTTTCCGTCAGAGGCTGATGTTCCCGATCTGCAACGACTTCGGCGAAGTCATCGCGTTCAGCGGACGCGTCCTGCCGCCATCGGAGGATCCGGCCAAATATGTCAACTCTCCCGAGACGCCGCTGTTCAACAAGGGCCGCGCCCTCTTCGGCCTCCACAAAGCGCGACGGCCGCTCGCCGACACCGGAACCGCAATCGTGTGCGAGGGACAACTCGACCTCATCCGGATTTTCGAGAGTGGCATGGAAAATGTCGTTGCACCGCAGGGCACGGCCTTCACGCCATCGCAAGCGCGGCTGCTCAAGCGCTACGCGGACACCGCCGTGCTTTGCTTCGACTCGGACCGCGCGGGGCGCACGGCGGTGGAGCGGTCCCTGCCCATCCTGCTTGCGAGCGGCTTTGCCGTCCGCGTCGCTGCACTTCCACCCGGTGAGGATCCCGACTCCCTCATCCGCAGTCAGGGCGCAGAAAAATTTCGCGAACTCATGGAAAGTGCTCCTGACTATTTCGACTTCGCGGTCGATGAGGCAGCCCGATCGGGCGCGCTGGACAACGCCCAGAAAAAGGCTGCCCTCGCGCGAAAGCTGGCAGCTTTCGCCGCGTCCTTGCCCGATGCGGTGGGGCGGGAAGCGATCGCCGCCCGCCTTGCACCGCGCCTTGCCATATCACCGCAGGCTTTTCTGGCCGCCGTGCCGAAGACACAACCGGCGCACCCCGCCGATTCGGGAACCGAGGAACAACCGGACAGCGAGAAGCAGGGCAGCCAACCCGACCCGGTGGTTCGGCTACTTCTCCATGCCGCTCTGTCCGACCTGAACGCCCGGCAGTGGCTTGCGCAGCAGGATGCAGGCTCGTTTCTGGCCGGACGGGCCGGCACCGAGCTGCTCGCAGCCTGCTTGCGCTCGGATTTCGATCCGGCGGACGAAGCTGCGGCACGCCTTTTTCTTGCCGCACAATCCTCTGACGACCAGTCGCTTGTGGCTTCACTTTTGGTCGCGCCCCCTCCGATCCGGCCCGACCTCATCGCCCGCGAGACCTTACTGAACCTGCGCAAACGAAGCCTCGATGCAAGGCGCGAAGGCATCACCTCGCAATTGCGACAGCCCGGCTTGCCCTCTGACGAAGTCGTGAGATTACAGTCTGAGGTTGTTGACATTATGAGACAGTTGAGGGATCTTAGCGGGTCGCAGTGACAACCGCGGAACCTACGCAGACCCGCTGATTCCCGAAACATCGGGAAGAAATGCTGTCCGGCGACCGCTCATCCAACATCCATGGCCACCAAAAAGTCCAAAAAGCCTTCCAAAGCCGCTAAGTCTCAAAAGCACTCCCCCAAGCCGCCTGCCCAAAAACCGAAATCCAAGCCGGCGGCCAAAAAAACTTCGCCCCAAAAGGCCCCTGCTCGCAAACCGGCCCCGAAGGGCAAGGAAACGCTTCTCAAGGCCAAAGCAACCGCGGCAAAGGCAAAGGACGCCAAGTCGGCGAACGCGCAGCACACCAAAAAGCCGGAGTCCGCCAAGGACAAAGTCACGGGGAAAAAGCAGGCAGACACGAAGTCGCAAGCCATCAAGAACTCTGCAATCGCGCTCTTGACCGATCCTTCCCAAGGGCGAAATACCGAACAGTTCATAGCGGAAAAAACGCGCGAACTCATCAAACTCTGCAAAGACCAAGGCTACCTCACCTTCGACGATCTCGAGGAAAACCTGCCCTCCGCTCTCAATGACCCCGACGTGATCGACAAGATCATCACTCGCTTGCGCGAGGTGGAGATCGAACTGATCGAACAAAGCGACATCGACACGGACAAGGCGCCGCGCAAGGAAGAGGAAAAAACCGACAAGGACGACAAGGCCGACGGACGTCTCGACATTCTCGATGACCCCGTGCGCATGTATCTCAAGCAGATGGGCCAAGTGCCGCTCCTCACGCGAGAGCAAGAGGTGGAAATCTCCAAGCGCATCGAGGATGCGGAACTCAAGGTTCAGGACATCGTTTACCGCATGGGCTTCGTGGCCCGCGGCCATCTGGATCTCGCCGGAAAATTGCTCGACCAGCGCGAGCGTTTCGACCGCGTGATCATGGACAAAAAGATCGAGAGCCGCGAACGCTACATGAAGGCTCTGCCCCGGCTCTGCGCAACAATCAAGACGCAGGCCCAGAAGATCGACCGTCTTTTCGCCCAGATAGCCAATCTCAAAAAGCCCTCGGGCGCCCAGCACAAGACGTTCGAAAAGGCATTGGTGAGCATCCGCCAGCACTACCCGAAGTTTTTCTACAAACAAAAGATCACGGACGACTTTGTGCAGGCTGCGGACGACACCCACCGCACCCTTCTTCATCTCAATGGCGAGCACGCCAAGACCAGCCCGCGCGCCAAGCGCAGTGCGGAAGCCAAAAAGAAGATGCAGGAGCTGGAAAAACGCATCGCCGACCTGAGCCACCGCGCCTGGATGATTCCAGACGTCTTCCGCCAGTCCTATTCCGACCTGCGCCGCTGGCATCGCGAGGCCCACAAAGCCAAGACCGAGATGGTCGAGGCCAACCTCCGCCTCGTCATTTCCATCGCCAAAAAATACACCAACCGAGGCCTGTCCTTCCTCGACCTCATCCAGGAAGGCAATATGGGCCTGATGAAAGCGGTGGAAAAATTCGAATACCGCCGCGGCTACAAATTCTCCACTTACGCCACGTGGTGGATCCGTCAGGCCATCACCCGCTCGATCGCCGACCAGGCCCGCACCATCCGCATTCCGGTGCACATGATCGAAACGATCAACAAACTCATCCGCGTGCAGAAGCAACTCGTGCAGGAATACGGACGCGAGCCCACGCCCGATGAAATTGCCGACGAGATCCAGCTGCCCGTCGAACGCGTCCGCGCCGTTCTCAAAATGGCCCAGACCCCGATCTCGTTGCAGATGCCTGTCGGCGACAGCGATGACACCAGCTTCGGTGACTTCATCGAGGATAAATCCGCGGAAAACCCCGCGGACAGCGCCGCCATCATCCTGCTCAAGGACAAGATCAAAGATGTTCTCGAGACCCTCACCGATCGCGAGCGCTCCGTGCTCGAACAGCGCTTCGGTTTGGTGGACGGCTACCCGCGCACGCTCGAGGAAGTCGGACGGCAATTCAAAGTCACCCGCGAACGAATCCGTCAGATCGAGGCCAAGGCCCTTCGCAAGATGCGCCACCCCACCCGGCTTCGCCAGCTTGAGGGATACCTGGAGCCGCGCGATCTTTAAGCGCAACCGCTGCCCGGTTCCGGTGTTTTATTGAGCATGAACCAAGAGGACCGGAAACTTTGGGATTTGCTCGGCCGCTCCCCGCGGCACCCAGCTCCGCCGTTTTTCGCTGCGAAAGTCATGCGGCGGATTGGTGAAGCAGGTGCGCCTCGGACCTCATGGTTCGCTCCGATTTTCCGTTGGCTCGCCCCCGCCGCCATCGCCGCGCTCGTCGTTCTTGCCATCGCACCCCGCCCCGATCGCGAACCCGCGTCCGTGGCAACATCCGACCTTACCACGCTCGACCTCTTGGAATTGCTCAGCCCGGAGGATTACCAAATCCTCACCGATGCCGGTTGGCCATACAACGACGGCTTCCTCAGCGCGGATTTGTAATCGCACAGCCCGCGCACCGTATCAATGAGCGGCGAGCCCGGCATATTTTGCCCCGGCGCCACGGGTTGGCGCTTCGACAATTCCTACAGCCGTTTGCCGGAGGTTCTTTTTTCCCGCGTCGCACCGGTTCCGGTGGCGTGGCCTGAGATCGTCTTGCTCAACGAGCGGCTGGCGGGCGATCTGGGACTCGATGCGGATGCTTTGCGGCACACAGGGGCGGAGTTTTTATCCGGCAATAGCCTTCCTCTGGGCGCGGACCCGATCGCACAGGCTTACGCGGGACACCAATTCGGCCATTTCACAAATCTCGGTGACGGCAGGGCCTTGCTGCTCGGAGAGCATATGGCGCCTGGCGCGCGGCGCTTCGATATCCAGCTGAAAGGCTCGGGCCAAACCCCTTACTCGCGGCGCGGCGATGGCAGGGCGGCCTTGGGACCGATGCTGCGTGAATACATCGTGAGCGAGGCCATGCATGCGCTGGGAATTCCGACCACCCGCAGCCTCGCGGTGGTATCGACCGGCGAGAAAATCCTTCGCGACAAACCGCTGCCCGGAGCCGTGCTGACACGCGTCGCCGCAAGCCATATCCGCGTGGGAACCTTCGAATACGCGGCCGCGCTCGGCGACCTGCGCACGGTTGAGGCGCTCCTTGAGCACACGCTGCAGCGGCACTATCCGGAGTCGGCCCAATCGGAAAACAAGGCCTTGGCTCTGCTTGCCGCGGCAGTGGAGAGCCAGGCGGACCTCGTGGCACGGTGGCTCTGCGTCGGCTTTGTTCACGGGGTGATGAACACCGACAACATGGCGCTGAGCGGTGAAACCATCGACTACGGTCCATGCGCATTCATGGACACCTATGATCCTGCAACGGTATTCAGCTCCATCGATCGCGGCGGCAGATACGCTTACGGAAAACAGCCCCACATCGCACATTGGAATCTAGCGCGACTGGCGGAAGCCTTGCTCCCGTTGGTCGACAAAGACCGCGAAAAGTCGATCGAACGTGCGAACACCACTCTCGAAGCCTTTCCCCGCAGGTTCCAGGACCATTATCAGTCGGGCCTGAGAAAAAAGCTCGGCCTGCTGACTGCAGAAGATGATGACTTCGACTTGGCCAACGAGCTATTGGCTTGGATGACCCGCGCCAAATCCGACTTCACAAACACATTCGCGTCCTTGATTCGTGCCGCGGGCACGCACAGGCTTCCGCAAGGTCTGTCGGACGCGGACTTCAGTATTTGGTTTGAAAAGTGGACCGCGCGCCTCGGGCGCCAGCAAAAGACCAAGGACGAAATCGCAGCTGCAATGCGCAGCGCCAACCCATCTGTGATTCCGCGCAACCATCGTGTCGAGGAGGCGCTTGCAGCGGCCAACGACGGGGACCTCTCGGCAATGCAAAGACTGTTGGACATTCTCTCACGGCCATTCGAGGAATCAGCAGCGAACGAACCTTTCTGCGAACCGCCGCCGCCCGGCATCGAGACCTACCGGACCTTCTGCGGCACTTGATGAAGTTGCCTCGATGCGACGCACGGGCTATAAACGACCTTGAAGGAAGGGTGGCTGAGTCCGGTTTAAGGCACTCGACTCGAAATCGAGCGTGGGGTTAAACCCACCGTGGGTTCGAATCCCACCCCTTCCGCCACTCTGCAGTTCTATTCCTTGTGCTTGCTGCAGGCGAGCGCGACACCCTTCCAAAGAACGGCGAGCAGCGAGACGGCGGCAAAGACCGGATCGATCAAATAGTCCCAGAAGTTCTGCGACTCTTGGAAACGAAGTGCGTAGCCGCAGAAAACGGCAAGCAGCACGTAGCCGAATCGATTCCCACGCCATAAGAGGACCGCGGCCGTGATGGATGCCGCGCCGTATAGGACGAATGACTCTTTCCAAAAGAGCCACGGCCAGCCCAGGGAGTATGAGTCGAAATTCCGCGGACCCAGCCCCAAGGCGCTGGGGTAAAGAAGCAAACCGGCCGCTGCGCCGAAAGTCCATGCAGCATTCCAATCGCGCTTGCGAAGAATGCGCGTCCCAAAAGCGCGGTCGATGATCGCAACAACGAGAAGGACTGCCATCGTCACGCTGAAATTCGCGCTAAGGCTCATCGACCACCAAGGCAAGGCATGTCCGAACCAAGGGACGGAGACCGCGACCGACGCAACAATGGCGGATACGACCGCACTGCGTAGCCCGTGCAACCAAGGCACGCGCTGGACAAGCCATACCAGCAGCAACCAAGGCCCAACCAATCCCCACCAGAGCGAAAGTTGTGTCATTGCGCACGCTCCTCCTGCTGTCTGACCCACGCTTCGTTGAATTCCGCAAAATGAATTTCTTTCTGGCGAGCTGAATAAACCATCATAACCCTGCCCCCTCGGGCCAACATGTAGGGATAAGAAAACTCGCTGCCGGCCTCTTCCTGCAGCGTGGCAACGCGCCGCCATGTGCGCCCCTCGTCACGTGAAATTGCCAATCGCAAATTTTCGCGTTTGCCGGGAGAGAAGTCATTGAAAGCGCAGAGCAAGGCCCCGTCGCTGAGCCTGACCGCACAGACGCCCGAATCCACATTCGGAATATCCGTGGGCACGGGGCGGCTCCAGGTCCTTCCTGCATCGTCACTCCATGCCACCGACATCCGACGCGCAGACGTGTAGTCGCGAAACAAAGCGACAGCCCGCCGCGTGTCCAGAGGCACCAAAGCAGGTTGCAAGATCGAAACACCTCCGTAGATGCGTGAAACGGCGTCGATCCACCCGTCTCGCTCCGGCTGAAGCCACAGGATCTCGGGAAATTTCCCGAGGAACTCCTCGTAAACCGGCACCGCCCATCCGCCTCCGAGCAGAGGCGCCGGGGGATTGCGAGGCAATGCGCTCAAATTCGCCAGCGGGTTCATCGTAAGCTTGCGGACCGGTCCCCAAGTGCGCCCTCCATCCTCCGACCATGCTATGTTCATCGAACTGCCGGACCAACGTCCCGCAGCAATCGACACGAAGAGCAGTCCAACGCGCGCCGACTCGTCAGACAGCAGCAACGGATTGCCGAGGGAAATCACGTTGCGGCCGAGTTGCGATGCAACCCCTTCGCGCGTTATGATCACCCCCGGAGGAGACCATTCTCCATCTGGTCCGCGTCGGGAGAGATAGATCGCCACATCATCCTCCACCTCCCCCTTGCCCGCATACCATGCCGCCAACAATTCTCCTCCCGGCAACTCCGCAAGCGCAGCCGAGTGCGACTTCGGTTGAGGCGCGCCGGGATTGATTACATTTGTCCGGAAAAAGGGCGGCTCGGATGCCGGAATGTCCGGTGCCACGACGAATCCCGGAAACGCACAATTTGCTTGGTCCGACGACATCCACCACGAAAGCAGACCGGATGCCAGCGCAATAAAAACGCAGGCCACGCGAAAAAGTATTCCGCGCTTTGTTTGCTCCGATTCCCGCACGCTCACGACACAACCTCCACGGGACATTCGGGCAAGGCTTTGAGAAACGCCCGGCCGTAGGCCTTGGTAACCAGCCGGTTGTCAAGGATCACAACGATCCCCTCGTCCACCGCGGTGCGGATAAGGCGCCCCACACCCTGCCGCAGTTTGAGGATCGCCTCGGGTAGCGAGTATTCGGAAAAAGGATCCCCCCCGCGCGCCTCGATCTGCTCGAGCCGCGCTTCAACCAGCGGATGGTCCGGCACGGCAAAGGGCAGCCGTGTGATGATCACGTTGCGCAACGCGCCCCCCGGCACATCCACCCCGCTCCAGAAACTGTCGAGACCGAAGAGCACGGAGTTCGACTCGCCCTTGAATTCCTCGACCATCCGGTGACGCGAAAGTTCGGCCCCCTGCACGAGAAGCGGCCAACCCCGGTCCGCAAAGTGTTTCTCCATCCGCTCGGCCAGCCGGCGCATGAGGCGTGCATTGGTAAAAAGCACGAAGGCATGACCTTCGGTCTTGTCCGTGAAGTGGTCGATCCAACCTTCCAGCGCTGTCTCGTAATCGGCCGCCCGCGGGTCGGGCATCTTCTTCACGACGTGAATTTTCATCTGCCGCGCGTAGTCGAAAGGACTTCCGATCTGCACCGCCTCGGCATCCTCGCCCCCGACCCTCTCGCGAAAATACATCAAGTCCGGCCGCCCGACCGAAAGCGTGGCGCTGGTCAGGACAGCCGTGGTCTCGTCGCGAAAAAGCAGCCGCCGCAATTCCGCCGCCAGATCCACCGGGGTAACGTGCGCGGTCACGAACTGGTCGCGCCGGCCGGACAGTGCCGTCCAGTAGACGCTTTCTTCCTCGCGCTGGTCGGCAAACACCGGCAATCCCTCGGCGAACGCCTGCAGTCGCAAAATGCATTCGCCGACCTCCGCGCGCATGTCCTCGCTGGCGCCGGAAGCGGCTTCTTTGAGCATTTGGCGAACCGCGTTCAAGCGCGACACAATGTCCATCGGCAGCTCGATCGGCTGGCGGACGCGCACTTCTTTGCCTTTGGTGAAGGGGCATGCGTTGGCCAGCGCGGTGAAAAACTTTTCACCCTCGTCAAGTGCGGATGCCACGGCCGCTCCTCCGGACCGCGCCTTGAGCGCAGCCATGAGGCCCTTTTTAGTCCGGGGATTCCAAAGACGCTGCAGGAGGTAGCGCAGCTCGTATTGCGACAAACGCAGCCCGAGATGCTTGGCCGCGACGCTTTCGATCGTATGCGCCTCGTCGATGACGAGAAAGTCGTTCGGGTAAAGATAGCCGGCACCATCGGCGTGCAGTTCGTCCGCACCGCCGAGCAGAATGAAGAGCAGGCTGTGGTTCAGAACGACGATGTTTGCGGTGTCCACCCGCCTGCGCGCCTGCTGGTAAAAACAACGCTGGCCATGGCCACCCCCGCACGACCGATGGGTGCAAACGCCGGCCTCGCTGCAAACCAGATTCCAAACCGCGGGGTCGGGCAGCGGATCGATGTCAGCAAGCGAGCCGTCGCGCGTGCGGCGGCTCCAGTCGAGGATGCGCTCGAGTTCCACCGACTCTGACGTGGTGAACAGCTCCGCCCTGTTCTCCATGGCCTTCTGCAAACGGCGCTGGCAAAGATAATTCTGCCTTCCTTTGAGCAGCGTCGCCTCGAACTCGTGCGGCAGAAGTTTCGCCACGAGCGGCAGATCCTTGTAGAGCAACTGTTCCTGCAGGTTGATGGTGTGTGTGGAGACAATCGCTTTGCGCCCGCCTTCCATCGCCGTCAGCACGGACGGAACCAGATAGGCCAGGGACTTTCCCGTGCCGGTGCCTGCTTCGGCGACAAGATGACCGCCGCGGGCAAGGACCGCGGCCACGCGCTGCGCCATCAGCAACTGCTGCGGTCGGAACTCGTAATTGTTGGCAGAGGACAACAGACCGCCCGGGGAAAAGATTTCCTCCATGCGCAGATCGGTGGTGGGGCTTGCACCGCTGTCGGGAACGAGAGAAATCACGCCGTGCCCCCCCGATGAATCGCGTTGATCGCGTCAATTCGTTCGAAGAAGATGGCATATCGGGCCCCGCGCTCCCTTGGGGGCGCGAACGTGCCGTTTCCGATGCAGATTCTCGACCGATACATTCTCAAGCGTGTGCTGCAACCATTCCTCTATTGCGTGGGGGGCTTTGTTGCCATCTGGGTTGTTTTCGACTTGAGCGAGAATGCACCGGCCTTCCTCGAGAACAAAGCTCCGCTTTCGAAATTGCTGGAATTTTACGTTCTTCGCGTGCCCGAGATCATCCTCATGAGCCTGCCGGTCGGGTTGCTCTTGGCCATACTTTACACGTTCACCCAGATGTCCCGACGCAACGAGATCATTTCCATCCTCGGAGCCGGACGCAGCGTCGTGCGGCTGCTCATGCCGCTTTTTTTGCTGGGACTGCTCACAACCGGCTTGGCAACCGCGCTCAATTACTCGGCCGCACCCCACGCCGGCGCGGTGAAAAAGGAGATCATCGAGGAGGTTTCGGGCGGCGAGGATCTCGACCGCAAAGCAATCAGGGGACACCTCTTCCGCAACCGCGAGGACCGGCGCTTCTGGCATGTGGCGCGGCTCAATCCTTCGGTCGAAAGATTCTCCGCCGTCATGATCATCCAGGAGGACCAAGCCGGACACCCACGGCGCAATTATTACGCGGACAAAGCATCATACGATCACGCGACGAAGACATGGCGCCTCGACAAGGGCAAGGTTGTCGACTTCACACCGCAGGGCGACGTGAAAGAGCAACGGCGTTTTGAAATCCTGCGCCTGCGCAATTTTTCCGAGACACCGTGGCGGATCAGCAGCTCGGTGCTGGAAGCCAATTTCCTCTCGGTGCCCGAACTGCGCGAATACCTCGCCAACAACGCCCATTTCACGGAAGGACGCCTTGCAGCCTACCGCACGCAACTCGCCTACCGCTGGGCCTTGCCTTGGGGCTGTTTCCTTGCCGTGCTCATCGCCGCACCGCTCGGCATCGTCTATTCGCGACGCGGATTGCTCGGCGGTATCACCATGGCCATCGGGCTCTTCTTTCTCCTCGTGCTCTCGAGCAGCGTCTTCCTGGCTCTGGGCAAGGGCAACCGCATCGATCCGGTGGCAGCCGCGTGGATTCCGCTGGTTATTTTTGGCGCGGTCGGCGCGGTCATGCTATGGATGCGCTCAACCAACCGCGAGGTGCCCAACATACTGAGTTGAAAATGCCATGAACCAAGACTGGGAAATCCGCAAACGATCCGACATTTGCACCGCCACGCAAAAGCCCTTCACCGAGGGCGAGGCTTTTTACACCGCGCTCTACCGTGATGGCGATGGTTTCCGGCGGGAGGACATCTGCGAGGAAGCGTGGGGCGGACTGCCCGCCGAACCGAGGCCATTCTCTTTCTGGCGTTCAAAATTCGAAACACCTCCGCCACCACCGCCTGAACCCTTGGCCAAGCAAGACGCCGAAGGAATCCTGCGGAAGCTCATCGAGGAAAATTCCGATTCGACCAAAAACGCCCGCTACATCCTCGCGCTGATGCTCGAACGCAAACGCATCCTCAAGCCGATGGACAGCGAGGATGCCGGAGTGCTGGTTTACGAGCGGGCTGAGACTGGCGAGACCTTCCTGATCCCCAACCCGCAGCTCAGCCTCTCTCAGGTGCCCGAAGTCCAGGTGGAAGTTTCCGCTCTTCTGGGACTACAACTCGGAAGCGAACCCGACCCCGAAACGCAGGCCGCCTGAGCATCAATTTTGTGGCGGTCCCGTCCGCTCCCATGGAAACCTCCACCCCGCAAACCTCCTTCGCGAGGCGTCCGGAACAGCCGGTGCTTTTCCTCGCGCCGATGGCCGGAGTGACCAACTCCGTTTTCCGCCGCATCTGCAAGGCACGGGGCGCGGACGTGTTGACGACCGAATTCGTCTCGGCCGACGGCGTGCTTCACCGCAATGAACGCACCGCGCGCTATGTCGGCTTCCTTCCCGACGAGCGTCCTCTGGGCGTCCAGCTTTTCGGCGCGGATGCGGAACACCTCGCGCGCGGGGCCAGCGCGGTCGTGGAGTGGGTTCAGCCGGATTTCATCGACATCAATTTCGGATGCCCCGTCAACAAAGTCGTCTGCAAAAACGGCGGATCCGCCCTTCTCCGCAATGGAGAACTTCTCGCCTCCATCGCGTCCGCGGTGGTGCAGGCTGTCGCACCGCTGCCCGTCACGGCCAAAATCCGCACCGGATGGGACGCGCAGTCGGTCAACGCCGCGGACAACGCACGGCGGCTCGAGGATGCGGGAATCAAGCGACTGACAATCCACGGCCGCACCCGCGCGCAGGGATATTCCGGCGAGGCCGATTGGGACGTCATTGCCTCCGCCGCCGACGCCGTGCTGATTCCGGTCGTTGGCAACGGCGACATCAACTCCGCAACGACCGCACTCCACCGTTGGAGAAATACCCCGGTTTCAGGCTTGATGATCGGACGAGCGGCGATGAGCTCGCCATGGATCTTCCACGAAATCAAAGCCGCCTTCCGAGGCGAAGATGCACCGCCTTCACCCACGCTGTCCGACCGTTGGAACCTCGTCGAGCAGCATTGCCGAGAGGAACTCCAACACTGGCACCACACCGCGAAAGGCATGCACGCCATGCGGGCGAGGCTGATGGCTTACTCCCGCGGGCTCCCTTCCAGCCGCGAACTTCGCCGCCGGTTCGGTGCAATCGAATCGCTTGAGCAGCTTGCAGAGATCCGAGCGTGGCACGAAAATGCCGTGCATGAACCGGTCGATACCGAGGAACCGCAGCATGTCGCCCCATCGTTGGCTCACCTGTAGCGGCGCCAACTTTTTCTTTTCTCTTACTATCCTCGTTCTTGCGTCCTGCACCGACGCAAAGCCGCCGGCCGACGATTATGCCGCTCGCAGGAATGCCATGGTCGAAACCCAGATCGCGTCGCGCGGAATCAGCGACACCGCGACTCTGGGCGCCATGCGCTCGGTCCCCCGCCACGAATTTGTCCCGGCGCGCCTGCGGGATGAGGCTTACGGGGACTACCCACTGCCCATAGGCAGCGGACAGACCATTTCCCAGCCCTACATCGTGGCCTTCATGACCGAAGCCATCCGCCCGAAACCGGGGGAGAAAATTTTGGAGATCGGCGGCGGCTCGGGATACCAAGCAGCTGTCCTTGCGCAGACCGGGGCCGAAGTTTTCACCGTGGAAATCCTCGAACCACTCGCGGGGCTGGCCCGGCAAAACCTCACACGACTTGGCTACAAAAACGCCCATGTTCTCCACGCCGACGGCTATCGAGGGTGGCCCGAGCACGCACCCTATGACGCAATCATCGTCACCTGCGCTCCGGATGCGATTCCGCCAGACCTGGTCACCCAACTCAAAGATGGCGGACGAATGATCGTTCCCGTTGGCGGCGGCATGAACCAGGAACTCATCCTTCTAAGCAAACACGGCGACAAGATCGAACAACATGCCGTCCTGCCCGTCCGCTTCGTCCCCATGACCGGCGAAGCGGAAAGTCCGCGCTAACTAGCAAAGGCGAAACCCTGCAGACCTTTCACCCCGACCTTGGCAGCGAACAAGTTGCCGGCTTCGGGCTCCGGCGAAGGCTCCGCGTCGTCGCGGCCTTTCTGTGCGGTGGTGAAATAAAGAACGTCAAGATCCGGACCGCCAAAGGCGGGACACGTCACGTTGGCAGCCGGGCACTCGACCTTGGCCAGCATTTCGCCATTGGCCGGATTCCATCGCGCCACGCCATAACCCGCCCACAGCGCGGTCCACAAACAGCCTTCCGCATCGACGGCCAAACCATCGGGACGGCCGATCGACTTATCCACTTCGACCACCGCGCGCCGGTTGGCAATGCCGCCCGTCAGCGCGTCGTAATCGAACGCGAACACGCAGCCGGTCTTCGTGTCGGTCCAATAAAACGTCCTTTGCTCCGGTGACCACCCGAGGCCGTTGGAGTTGCCGACGCGATCGATGAGCTTCGTGGAATTCAGATCAGGCTCGATGCGCCAAAGCGCCGCCTTTTGATCCGAGCCGTCATAGGCGATCGTGCCGGCAAAAAGCCGCCCGCGGGGATCCGGCTTCCCGTCGTTGAAACGATTGCCGGGGAGGTTGGCTTCCGGATCGCACAGCAGCACAAACTTGCCGCTCTCGAAATCCATTCGCGCAATGCCGTCGCGCGTGGCCAGCACGAGATCGCCGCGTGTCGTCGGTTGGACCATCGACACATGACAAGGTGTCTTGCGCACCTCGTCGCGTCCCGTGGCAGGATCGAACCGATGAACTTCGCAGCGCAGAATATCGACCCAGTAGAGTCTCTGCTCGGCTGGGAACCAGCACGCCCCCTCGCCCAAGATAGCCCGCGCCGGCAAAACACAGTCGGAAGAAAAAGTTTCCATTATGGAAGCATCAAGGAATCAAAAAAAGCGCGCGACTTCCGCCGCGGACCAATGAAGCGTCCATACCACGATCGAGCGTGGCAAGGCATCCTTTGCGCGCAACCGCCACACCGATCAGATAGCAGTCTGTGAGCTGGCGCGAATCCGGTAAGTGCTTGAATTTGGTGCGATCGCGCAGCGACAAATCATCGGGCCAGAACTGATGCCCGGACAACAAGCAAAGCTTCTCCAAGACCTCGCGCGCCGCGTGAGCATCACCGGCAAAGTTGGGGTAGTTTCTCTGCCCGACAATTCTGACAAAGCCGTTCTCGGTCAGCGGACACGCTGCCCAAGCACGGTAAGCATCGGCTTCAAACCAGTCGGTGGCGCGACGGTGATGATCGTGCAAGGGATCGGTCAGCGCGATCAGCACATTGACATCGAGAAGAAAGGCCACGGCAGCTATTCGTCCTCGAGCATCTCACGCACCATTTCACTGGTGACAACCCTGTTTCCGGTGCCGGTGTGGTTCATGAGTGGAATTCCACCTGGACCAATGTGGTAATAAGGCGAAGGACTCTCTGCACCAGCTGACGAACCAATTTCACGGCGCAGGGCATGCTCAAACATTGCGCGCAAGGTCGTCTTTCTCCTTAGTGCAACGGCCTTGGCTTCAGCAAAAAGATCGTCGGGCAGCTCGAGGGTGGTCTTCATATGGGCGACAGTATGGGTGTATGGGCTGTTGTCAATATGCGCAGAGTTTCATTTCCCCCTGCACACCTCGCGGTAGAGATTTGCCGTGCGGCGGGCAACCGCTTCCCAACTGAAAACATGCTCCACGCGCTTGCGCGCCGCCGCACCCATCGCCGCACGCCGTTCCGGCTGGCGCATCAGTTCGTTGGTCGAGGCGGCCAGATCCCGGGCGAATTTGTCCGGATTCACCGGCTCGAAAGGCGCGGTGTCCATCTGCTCAACAGGCACAAGAAGACCGGTCTCACCGTGAACAACAACCTCGACAATGCCTCCGACCTCGCTGGCCACCACCGGCGTGCCGCAGGCCATCGCCTCCAGGTTGATCAGTCCGAACGGCTCGTAAATAGACGGACAGACAAACACCGATGCCTGCGAATACAGAGGAATGATTTCGTTCTTCGGAAGCATTTCCTCGATCCAAATCACACCCGGACGCTCCTGCTGCGCCGCCGCGACTGCCTGGTGCATTTCGCCGGCAATCTCGGGAGTATCCGGCGCCCCGGCACACAAGACCACTTGGAAGCCCGGATCGAGATATCGCAGCGCACGGACGAGGTGAATGATCCCCTTCTGGCGGGTGATACGACCGACGAAGAGCACATAAGGCTTTGACGGATCGATGCCGTGGCCGATCAGCACCTTTTCGTCGGCACGCTTGCGGTATTCGTCGAGGTCGATGCCTCCGTGGATCACATGAACGCGGGCCGGATCGACACCGAACATTTCGAGCACATCGTCGCGCGTTGACTCGGATACGGCTATGATCGCGTCCGCCATCTCGATCGCCGTTTTCTCGACCCATACGGAAAAATCGTATCCGCCACCAAGCTGTTCCCGCTTCCAAGGCCGCAGCGGCTCCAGCGAATGGACAGTCAGAACCAAGGGCATCGAGTAATTCAACTTCATCAAGATGCCGCCCAGATGCGTATACCATGTATGCACATGAACGAGATCGGCCTCATCGGGACCCGCGGCCGCAAAGGCCACATCGCGCT
Organism: Chthoniobacterales bacterium; assembly: GCA_018883245.1. Lineage (NCBI taxonomy): Bacteria > Pseudomonadati > Verrucomicrobiota > Spartobacteria > Chthoniobacterales > Chthoniobacterales bacterium. The sequence goes on along the minus strand of VEQL01000015.1, from coordinate 4,000 downwards.
GGGCCGTGGCAAATACCGGCCGCAAGGCCTTGGAGCAACCGAACCCCGAGCCGTCGAATCCAAAGCCGCGCACAGTCAGGCGGCCATCATGCGAGTGCTGGTCTCCGAAGCACCGCACCTCCACATCCATGAATCGCGTCAACTCGCGCACCAGATAGTCCACATGCACCCCCGCACCCCCGTAAACGTGGGGCGGGTATTCGTTGGTCAGCATCAATACTTTCACAGAGGCATTTTGGAACTTCGTGCCGGCCTTGGCCAGCGCAAGTTCCTCCGCGCATCGCAAGGGCGCAGCCATGCTTTTCCCATTCCACGCTCCTTGACACCTGTGTTTAGCATGACGCCCCCATGAACCACCTCGAGGCCTGCGTCGCGCTGAACATGATTCCGTCCATGGGCCCGGTGCGCATGCGCCGGCTGCTCGGTGCTTTCGGCTCGGCGGAAAAAATCCTGCTGGCGCGCCGCGGCCAACTCGAGCAAGTCGAAGGCATCAGCTCACACGTCGCCGAAAACATCGCCCGCTGGCAGGGTTTCGCCGATCCGTCCGCGGAACTGCGAAAAGCGAAGGCAATGGGCGCGGTCGTGATCACGGCGGAGGATGACAATTATCCGCACTCGCTGCGCGAAATCCACGATCCGCCGATCGTTCTCTACATGCTCGGCACGCTTGACGATCGCGACCGCAACGCCATCGCCGTCGTCGGGTCCCGTCGCGCCAGCCACTATGCCACGGAAAGCGCCAAAAAGCTTTCATTCCAGATGGCCTATGCAGGACTAACGGTCGTCAGCGGTCTGGCGCGCGGCATCGACACCGCCGCCCACCAAGGCGCGTTGGCCGCCAAAGGACGCACCATCGCCGTGATCGGCGCCGGGTTGGCGCACATTTATCCGCCGGAGAACGCGCAACTCGCCGAGCGCATCGCCTCGTCGGGGGCGGTCCTCTCCGAGTTCCCCATCGACACGAAACCCGACCGCCAAACATTTCCCATCCGCAACCGCATCGTCACAGGACTTTCTTTCGGCGTTCTTGTGGTCGAGGCCGGCGCCAACAGCGGCGCGCTCATCAGCGCGAACATGGCCGCAGAGCAAGGGCGCACGCTTTACGCAGTGCCCGGACGCATCGACCAACCGTCCTGCCTCGGATCGAACCGCTTGATCCAGCAGGGCGCAAAACTTGTCACTGCGGCCGGCGACATCCTCGATGATCTGCCGATTCTTTTTGCCAAAGAGCCGGAACTGCCGGACGCCCCGACCCCGCAAAGCCTTTCGCCCAACGAGCAAAAGATCTGTGACGCGATCGGCTCCGAAGAGGCGCCTCTCGATACCGTGATCGCGACAAGCGGGTTGACACCGGCCGTCGTGTCTTCCACGTTGCTCGCCCTTGAAATGCGGCGACTCGTCAAGCAATTGCCGGGAAAACGCTTCGTCAAACTCGTTTAACAATGTCCAAAACACTCGTCATCGCCGAAAAGCCCAGCGTGGCCGGAGACCTTGCCCGCGCCCTTGGAAAGTTCAAAAAGGAGAAGGGTTATTACGAGGGCGACTCCATGGTGATTTCCCACACGGTGGGACATCTGCTCGAGATCCAGGAACCCGATGAATTCAAAGTCGTGCGCGGAAAGTGGAGCCTCGAGAATCTCCCGGTCCTTCCCAACCGCTTCGACCTCGTGCCGCGCGAAAAAGCGCAGGAGCAGTTGCGCATCCTGAAAAAACTTTTGGCCCGCAAAGACGTCGGTGAAGTGATCAACGCTTGCGACGCCGGACGCGAGGGTGAACTGATCTTCCGCTACGTCGTCCAGCACTTCAAAAACACCAAACCCATCAAGCGGCTTTGGCTGCAGTCCATGACGGCTGACGCCATCCGCGAAGGCTTCGCACATCTGCGCAGCGACGAGGAAATGATCCCGCTGAGCGAGGCCGCTACCTGCCGCTCGGAAAGCGATTGGTTGGTCGGCATCAATGGCTCGCGGGCCATGACCGCCTTCTACAAGGAATTGCTCGGCGGTTTCCAAGTGACGCCCGTGGGCCGTGTTCAGACACCCACCTTAGCAATCCTTGTCGAACGCGAGGAAAAAATCCGCAATTTCCAGCCCCGTCCTTACTTCGAACTGCACGGTGAGTTCGGCGTGGCCGCCGGGGCATACATCGGCAAATGGTTCGACGAGAAATTCAAAAAGTCATCGGATGAAGACGCCAAAGCCGAGCGCATCTGGGGTCGGGCCAAAGCGGACGAGATCAAGGCCAAGTGCGAAGGAAAAACCGGCACCGTCGAGGAGACCAAGACACCGAAAAGCGAGTCCTCGCCGCTTCTCTACGATCTCACCACGCTCCAGCGCGAGGCCAACGGACGTTTCGGATTCAGCGCCAAGCGCACCCTGCAAATCGCCCAAGCCCTTTACGAGAAGCACAAAGTCCTCACCTACCCCCGCACCGACTCGCGCTATCTACCCCAGGACAACCTGCCGGCGGTGAAGAAAGTCCTCTCCGGTATGGACGATCCTTCGCTCGGGCCCCACGCACGCAAAGCTTTGGACAAGGGATGGGTGACAGCCACGCCGCGCGTTTTCAACAACGCCAAAGTCAGCGACCACCACGCAATCATTCCCACCGGCGCCAGCCCTGAGAAACTCGACGAATACGAGATGCGCCTCTACGACCTCGTGGCGCGGCGCTTCATCGCGGTCTTTTTCCCTCCCGCAAAATACGAGGTCACCAAACGCATCACCACGGTGGAGGGCGAGAAATTCAAGACCGACGGCAAGGTGCTCATCGAACCGGGCTGGCGCGAGGTTTACGGGAAGTCCGCCGCGGGCGCGGACGAAGAATCTCTTGTGCCGGTCAAACAGGGCGAAACCGCCGAGACAAAGTCCATCGAGGTCAAGGAACTGCAGACCAAACCGGCCCCGCGGTTCACCGAGGCGACACTTCTCTCCGCCATGGAAGGCGCCGGCAAACTTGTCGAGGACGAGGAACTGCGCGAAGCCATGAGCCAACGCGGCCTGGGCACCCCCGCCACGCGCGCCGCCATCATCGAGGGCCTCCTCACGCAGGAATACGTGCGGCGCGAAGGCCGCGACCTCGCCGCCACGGCCAAAGGGATCAAGCTCATCACCGCCCTGCGCGAACTGCAGATCGGCACGCTCAGCTCTCCGGAAATGACCGGCGAATGGGAATACAAGCTCAAGCAGATCGAGGCAGGACAGCTCAAACGCGACGCGTTCATGGAGGAAATCCGCGGCCTCGTGGATCGCGTGATCAAAAAAATCAAAGAAGCCTCGGGACAAGTGAACAGCGAGACCATGCGCGGCAATTTCCATGATTTGGATGCCAAATGTCCGAAATGCGGGAGTGCCGCCGGATTCAAAGAATCATTCAAAGCCTATGACTGCAAAGCCGGCTGCGGGCTCGTGGTCTGGAAGACCGTGAGTGGACGCGAACTCGAACCCGAGGAAGTTCGTGCGCTGCTGGACACCGGCAGCGTCGGGCCGATCAAGGGATTCAAGAGCAAGATGGGGCGACCGTTCGAGGCCAAGCTCGCTCTCTCGGAGGCCACCGGATGGAAAACAACTTTCGACTTCGGCGACGGCGGGGTCCGCAACAACGAGCCATTCAATAAAGACGCAGCCACCATGGTGGTGGAGAAATGTCCCGTGTGCGAAAACGGCGCCATCTATGACGCCGGCAACGCCTTCGCTTGTGAACACGCGTTGGCCCCCGAGAAAAAGTGCGCATTCCGCATGGGCAAAACGATCCTCCAGAGAGAAATCAGTGCTGACGACGTTCGCAAAATCTGCGCAGAAGGTAAAACAGCCCTTCTCACAAAGTTCATCTCCAAAAAAGGCCGCCCCTTCAACGCCTTCCTCGTCCTCGACAAGAAATCCGGCAAAGTCGGGTTCGAATTCGAAGAGCGAAAGCCCAAGACGCCGAAGAAGACCGCCGCAGCCGCAGGCGCCTCCTAAGACCATGGCACCAAGCCTCGCCTTACCCAGAGTCAAGCGGG
>VEQL01000014.1 GCA_018883245.1 Chthoniobacterales bacterium | reverse complement strand
GCATTCCTCGCCTCCGCCTCTGCCTGGGCCGGCGATGTAGCCGCCCCGGCGTCGAATGTTCCCGACTGGGGCAAGTCCGCCGTCTGGTATCAGATTTTTCCCGAGCGCTTCCGCAACGGAGATCCGTCCAACGACCCCACGCGCGATACGCTCGAGATGCATTTCCCCAACGTGGGCGGATGGCGCGTGACGCCATGGAACGGCGACTACTTCGTCCGAGATGAGTGGGAAAAAGCGATCGGCGACAGCTTTTACGAGAACGGCATATTCCACCGACGCTACGGCGGGGACTTGCAGGGTGTGATCGACAAACTCGATTACCTCAAGGACCTCGGAATCACGGCGATCAAGTTCAACCCGGTTTTTTACGGCCGCTCGCAGCACAAATACGACGGCAACTCGTTCCACCATATCGATCCGAACTTCGGCCCCGATCCCGCCGGCGATTTCGAGATCATCCGCAATGGCGGCGAGACGGCCGATCCTGCCACGTGGAAGTGGACAGCCGCGGACAAGCTTTTCCTCGAGCTGGTGAAAAAGGCCCACGAGCGCGGCATACGCGTTGTCATCGACGGCGTATTCAATCATACGGGACGCGACTTTTTCGCCTTTCGCGACATCCGAATCAACGGGGAGAAGTCCCCCTATGTCGAATGGTTCACCATCCAGTCCTTCGACGATCCCGCGACGCGCCGCAACGAATTGCGCTACACGGGTTGGGCCGGCTTTTTCACGCTGCCGGAATTCCGCAACAACGGCGACGGAAGCGACCTCCATCCCGGGCCGAAGCAATACATCTTCGACGCCACGCGGCGTTGGATGGATCCCGACGGCAACGGCGACACGAGCGACGGCATCGACGGGTGGCGCCTCGATGTCTCGGAGGAGTTGCCGGACAAATTCTGGCGCGATTGGAACAAATACGTTTTCGGCATCAATCCCCGGGCCATCACCGTGGCCGAGGTCTGGACGAATGCCGCGGATTATCTGAAGCACACGGGATTCTCCGCGACGATGAACTACTACGCTTTCTCCGTCCCGGTGAAAGCCTATCTCATCGACAACAGCATCAGGCCCTCCGCTTTCGGCGATATGCTCAACGGGCGGCGCGAACAGCTGCCGGTGCCCGTGCAACTGGCCATGTGGAATCTCACGGATTCCCACGACACGGACCGCGTCGCACAGATGATCATCAACCGCAACCGCGGCGGCAACTACGCGAATCCGGAAAAGTTCGACTACGACGAACCGGGCAACTCGGCGCGGACCAACGAGCGATACGAGGTGCGAAAGCCGAACGCAGAAGAGCGTGCGATCCAGCGGCTGGTCACCCTTTTCCAGCTCACCTACGTCGGTGCGCCGATGTTTTTCTACGGCGTCGAGGCGGGTGTGTGGGGCGGCGACGACCCGGACTGCCGCAAGCCGATGCCGTGGGAGGATATCTCCATGGCGCCAGAGCGGCAGGATCCGCGCGGACGGCAGCGGCCTGCGGATGACGCCAATTTCGACAAGCAGTTGCACGGATTTTTCCGCGACGCGATCGCCGTGCACGCGGCAAACGCGGCGTTCAGGACACCGTATTTTTCCGTGCTGCGCGCTGACGACGACAAAAACGTGATTGCTTACAGCCGTGGCGCGGGTGACGACCTGCGCGTGGTGGTGATCAATCGCTCCGACAAAGACCAGACCGTGGGCATTCCGGCGCCGGCGTCCAAAGTGGTTTTCACCACGGCCGGATCCCCGGAAGCGGTGAGGGTCTCCCCTTCGGCCGGAGCTTGCGAAGTCTCGCTGCCGCCGCTCACCGGTGCGGTTTTTCGCTGATCCGCTGCGGCTTTTGATTGCCCCGGCCAGGGGAACCTGCTAACTATTAGCACAGTTAATGAAGCGCGTCGCTTTTGCCAACACGGTCCTCCGCGACGGGCACCAGTCGCTCGCGGCGACGCGGATGAAGACGGAGCAGATGCTCCCGGCCCTCGCCGATCTCGACGCTCTGGGGTTCGCGCAACTGGAGACGTGGGGTGGGGCGACCATCGATTCCTGCCTGCGCTACCTAGGGGAAAATCCTTTCGAGCGCATCACCGCGCTCAAGTCCGGTGCCTCGAAGACGCCGCACAGCATGCTTCTGCGCGGGCAGAACATCGTGCAATACACGAGCTTTCCGGACGACGTTGTCGAGGCGTTCGTGAAATGCACCGCCGGTCGCGGGATGGATGTGCTGCGAATTTTCGATGCGCTGAATGATCCGCGAAACCTCGAAACGGCCGTCCGCGCCACGCTCCAGGCCGGCAAACAAGCCCGCGGTGAAATTTGCTACACCCTCAGCCCGGTCCACACGATCGAGGCCTTCGTCACTTTTGCCGGGGCTCTCGTCGAAATGGGCTGCCAATCGCTGAGCATCAAAGACATGGCCGGACTCATCACCCCGAAGGTGGCCTACGATCTTGTTTCCACGCTCAAGAAGAACTTCGACGTTCCTGTCATTCTGCACAGCCATGACACTGCCGGCTTGGCCGCCAGCGCCTATCTTGCCGCGATCGACGCCGGTGTGGATATCGTCGAGACCTCGATCGTTCCGTTCGCCAACGGCACCGCGCAGCCCGACACGCTGCGAATGATGGCTTTGCTCGAGGGGCACCCGCGTTGTCCCGATTACGATCGCGAGCGCTTGGCGCGTCTCCGCACGCATTTCGAAAAAATTTACGAGGAACTCAAGGCCTTCACCAGCCCGGCCAACGAGCGCGTCGATGTCGATATCCTCACTTACCAGGTTCCCGGGGGCATGCTCAGCAACTTCCGCACGCAGCTCAAAGACCAGGGGATGGCGGCGCGTTACGACGAAGTCTTGCGCGAGATGCCGGTCGTGCGCGCCGCTCTCGGCTATATTCCTCTCGTCACGCCGACGTCGCAGATTGTCGGCACGCAGGCCATGCTCAACGTCAAGTTCGGACGGTGGAAAATGATCTCGCAGCCCGCGCAGGACGTTGTTTTGGGGAAATACGGCCGCACTCCGGGGCCCGTGGACAAGGAACTGCTTGCACTCGTGGAAAAACAAAGCGGCAAAAAAGCGGTGACGGTCCGTCCTGCGGATTTGCTTTCTCCGGGGCTTCCCGCCTTGCGCGACAAGCTGAAAGAGAAAGGGTTTCCCGAGGATGACGAGACGGCAGTCCTCTACGCCATGTTCCCGGTGGAGACCGAAAAACTTTTGCGCGGCGAAAAGCCCGGCGAAAAACCTCCTGCGGTTGCAGCCCCGCAATCAAAGGCCACTGCAGTGCCACAACCGAAGAGGCGGCCTGCGCGTTATGTGATGCAAATCCAAGGAAAGAGCCACAACGTCGAAATCGAGGAGCTGGTCTCGTGAGCGGGTTGTTCTCCGAAAAGCTGGACCTGGCTGAATTTGCGCCGGCGTCTTTGGACGAATGGAAGGCGGCTGCAGAGTCTTCGCTGAAGGGCAGGCCGCTTGAAAAGCTCGTTTCACGGACCCCCGATGAACTGGCCGTCCAGCCGATTTACCAAAAGGAAAACTCGTCGCGTCTCGCGGGAGCGGATCATGACCCCGGTGTTTTTCCTTACGTGCGCGGCGGCAAGGGCGGCACCGATTGGGAGACGGTTCAGGACGGTGAACCGGAGCTTCCCGTGGGAGGCGTTCGTATCGATGTCGCCGAGATCCACGAGGACGGAGGGACGGCTGTGCAGGAAGTTGCTCTCGCATGGACGCGGGGCCTTCAGGCGCTGCGCGAACTCGCATCCAAGGGTGAAAGTATCGACAACGCGGCGGCCAAAATCCGTTTCTCTTTCGCGGCAGGAGGAGAGTTTTTTGTCATCCTCGCCAAATTACGGGCTGCACGTTACGGCTGGTCGCGGATTGTCACAGCCTGCGGCGGTTCGGAGGCTGCGGCGCGGATGGTCATCCACGCCCGCACATCGCGCTGGGAGCAGTCTTCACTCGATCCGCACAACAACATGCTCCGGGCAGCCTCTGCGGCTTACGCGGCCGTGCTGGGTGGGTGTGAAAGCCTCGGTGTGGCACCGTTCGACGAGGTCTTTCGCGAGCCCGATGATTTTTCCCGCCGCATCGCCCTCAATACGCAGCGGATTTTGCGCGAAGAGTGTCATGCTGCAGCCGTGGCCGATCCCGCTGGCGGGTCGTGGTTTGTCGAGACCTTGACCAAGGAGATTGCCGAGGCCGCATGGTCGCTGTTCCAAAAGGCTGAGCCGGCAGATGTCGGTGCCTCGGCGCGGAAACAGCGCGCGACCCTCTCCACGCGCCGCCGTGCGATGGTCGGAGTCAACCAATACGCCAACCCGGCCGAAAAACCGGCGGAGGCCAAGGCCGCGGATGGCCGGCTGGCCTGCGATTTCGAGAAGCTGCGGGCCAATGCTTGGAATTACGCGCAAAAAACCGGTGGTGCGCCGAAAATATTTCTCATGACCATGGGACCGATCAAGCAGCACAAAGCCCGCGCGGATTTCGTGCGCGGTTTTCTCGAGCCGGGAGGATTCGAGGTGATCTACCCGTCGGGATTTGAGACTCCGGGCGACGCGGCCAAGGCCGCGGTTGCTTCCGGAGCGTTGGCCGCGGTGCTCTGCTCGACCGACGACACTTATCCGGGGTTGGTTCCCGCGGTGCTCGGGGAAATGAACCGTGCCCTTCCGGTGATCCTTGCGGGATATCCTGCGGAGCATGTCGAATCCTTCAAGGCTGCGGGTGTCGCGGACTTCATCCACTTGAAAGCCGATTGCGGCGCGTTCCTCTCCGATTGGCAAAAAAAACTGGGGGTCGCGGGATGAGCAAGATACCGGATTTTTCGAATATTCCGCTGGAACTTGATGCGAGAGGCCACGGGCATGCAACTGGCGCCCGGTCTGCTTGGACCACGATGGAGCAGATCGACGTCAAGCCGGTTTATCGACCGGACGATCTGGCGAATTGCCCGCACTTGGGTTTCACCGCGGGAGTTCCGCCTTTTTTGCGCGGTCCTTACGCCACGATGTATGTCACACGCCCTTGGACCGTGCGCCAATACGCCGGATTTTCCACCGCGCGCGAGAGCAATGCTTTTTACCGTCGCAACCTGGCCGCGGGGCAGATGGGCTTGAGTATCGCCTTCGATCTCGCCACGCACCGCGGCTACGACTCCGACCACCCGCGCGTGGTGGGCGATGTCGGCAAGGCCGGTGTGGCGGTCGATTCCGTGCAGGACATGAAGGTGCTCTTCGATGGCATCCCTCTGGACCGCATGTCGGTATCCATGACGATGAATGGCGCGGTGATCCCCGTCATGGCTTTCTACATCGTCGCCGCCGAGGAGCAGGGCGTTCCGCCGGAGAAGCTCACCGGCACGATCCAGAACGACATCCTCAAGGAATACATGGTGCGGAACACCTACATTTATCCGCCGGACGCCTCGATGCGCATCATTGCCGACATTTTCTCCTACACATCGGAGAAGATGCCGAAGTTCAACAGCATCAGCATCTCCGGCTACCACATGCAGGAAGCGGGAGCCACGGCCGATCTCGAAATGGCCTACACGCTTGCGGACGGCGTGGAATACGTCCGCGCCGGCATCAAGGCCGGCATCCCCATCGACTCCTTCGCGCCGCGTTTGTCGTTCTTCTGGGCCCAGGGCAAAAACATGTTCATGGAAATCGCCAAGATGCGCGCCGCTCGCGTGCTCTGGGCGAAGCTGCTCAAGGGTCTCGGGGCGCAAAATCCGAAATCGATGGCCCTGCGCACGCACTCCCAAACCTCGGGATGGAGTCTCACCGAGCAGGATCCTTACAACAACGTGATCCGCACCTGCATCGAGGCAATGGCCGCCGCCTTTGGGGGCACCCAATCGCTCCATACGAACTCGCTCGATGAAGCCATCGCTCTGCCGACCGATTTTTCGGCGCGCATCGCCCGCAACACGCAACTCTTCCTGCAGGAGGAGACCGGCATCTGCCGCACGGTGGATCCGTGGGGCGGCTCTTACTACGTTGAGAGCCTCACGCGCGACCTTATGGAGCGTGCATGGGCTCACATCGTCGAGGTCGAGAAACTCGGCGGCATGGCCAAAGCAATCAATACGGGTCTGCCCAAAATGCGCATCGAGGAGGCCGCAGCCCGGCGGCAGGCGCACATCGATTCCGGCCGTGAAGTGATTGCAGGGGTCAACAAATACAAGCTCGAGAAGGAGGAAGAGCTGGAAATTCTCGAAGTGGACAACACCGCAGTCCGCGAAGAGCAAGTGGCCCAGCTCAAAAAGCTGCGCGCCGAGAGGGACAATGCGAAGGTGACTCGGGCGCTGCAGGCGCTGACCGAGGCGGCCCAGGACGGAAAGGGCAATCTTCTCGCTTTGGCGGTGGATGCGGCCCGTGCCCGTGCCACACTCGGGGAGATTTCCGACGCGATGGAAAAAGTGTATGGTCGGCATATGGCGGTTGTCCGTTCCATCTCCGGCGTTTACGGGCGCGAATACGGCGAAACAAAGCTCGTCGGCGATGTGCGGCGCATGTGCGCGGACTTCGAGACGCGGCACGGCCGGCGTCCGCGCATCCTCGTGGCCAAGATGGGACAGGACGGCCACGACCGCGGCGCTAAAGTCGTGGCCACGGCTTATGCGGACCTCGGCTTCGACGTCGATATCGGCCCGCTCTTCCAGACGCCCGAGGAAACCGCCAAGCAAGCGGTCGAGAACGACGTGCACATCGTCGGGTTCAGTTCGCTGGCCGGCGGGCACAAGACACTGCTGCCCCAACTTGTCGAGGAACTCAAAAAGCTCGGACGCCCGGATATCCTCGTCGTGATTGGCGGTGTCATTCCCGCGCAAGATTACGATTTTCTGCGGCGCCACGGTGCGGCGGAAATTTTCGGTCCGGGCACGGTGATCCCGGAAGCCGCCAAGCGGTTGATTCTCGATCTTGAGGGGCAGGTCAAAGCGTGACGCGGTTTTCTGCGGCGCCACCGGTTCCCCGGATATAATATTAAAAATGATCAAATCCCCGCCTCGCGCCCAATGCTTACTGATCCGGACCACGAAAAAGAAATAACAGGCAGCGCGCCCGGCCGTGCGGAGTGGCTGGGCAACCACACCGACTACAACGACGGACTGGTTCTGGGCATCGGGCTTGATGTCGGTGCGACGGTGCGCGCGCGTGTGTGCAGGGATCACCTTCTCCGTCTTCATGCGGCGGATCTTGGCGAGAGTCATGGATGCTCCTTGGACAACCTCCAGCCAGCGGGCGAAGGATCCTGGGCGAATTACGCGATCGGCGTCGCTGCCGCCTTCCTCTCACGGGGCGCGAAGCCCTGCGGGCTCGAGTTGGAGATCCGCAGCACCGTGCCGATGGGGGCCGGTCTCAGCAGCAGCGCGGCCTTGGAATGCGCCACGGCGCGGGTCTTCCAGCAGGCTTGGGGCACCGCTTTCGACGATCTCGAATTGGCCCGGATCGGGCAGGAAGCAGAGCACAAATTTGCCGGCGTCCGGTGCGGATTGCTCGACCAAGTGACTTCGCTCTTTGCGACGCGGGATCACGCCGTATTCCTCGACTGTCGAAGCCTCGATGTGCGCCGCGTGCCGGTGCCTGCGGATGCGCGCTTCGTCATTGTCCAAAGCGGGGTGAAACACGCGCTGTCGGACGGCGCCTACAATGCCCGGCGGTCGGAGTGCGAGCAAGCGGCCCGCGCGCTAGGGGTGTCCAAATTGCGCGATGCGTCGGATGCCATGATTGCGGAGGCGGTCAATCAGGGGCGGCTGTCCGGAGCGCCCCAGCGGCGGGCCTCCCATGTGGTCGGTGAGAATGCGCGTGTTGCCGCCGCTGTGGCAGCCCTGGAGCAAGGCGATCTGGTTTCCGTGGGAAAGCTGATGAACCAGTCCCACGAAAGTTCGCGCACTCTTTTCGAGAATTCCTGCGGGGAATTGGATTTTCTTTCGGGCCTTGCACGGGAAATTCCCGGATGCCTCGGCGCGCGGCTCACAGGAGGGGGATTCGGCGGCGCTATCCTCGCGTTGGTTGGCCGGTCGCAGGTCGATGCGTTCGTGGAGGAACTGAAAACCCGCGTGCTGGCCGTGTGGGGCAGGGAACCCGCGGTATCGGTCAGTTCCGCCGGGGGTCCGGACCAAGCTATTTGATCTTTGCGCGGGTCGCCTTGAGCGCTTGGGCGGAGGCCTGAAGCGCCTGCATCTCTTTCGGCCAGAGTTCGATTTCGAGTTGCTTCACGACGCCGGCACGGCCGACGACTGTGGGCACGCTCAAGCTGATGCCGCGGATGCCGTAGGAGCCCTGAATCTGGCTGGAGACGGGAAGAACGCGTTGGCGGTCGAGGGCGATGCAGTCGATTACTTCCTTGATCGTCACTCCGACAGCCCAACCGGCGCCGCCTTTGCGCGAAATGACTTCGGCCCCGCTCTTCTGCGTGCGCTCGAACACTTTCGATTGGAACGTTGGCGTGACACCGGGGAACTTCAACAGCGGGAAGCCGTCCACTGTGGCGGACGACCACACGGGCAGCATGCTGTCGCCGTGTTCGCCGAGGATCATGGCACGCACCTGCGTGGCGGGGAGTTTGAGTTCCGAAGCAATGAGCGAGCAGAAACGCGAGCTGTCGAGCATGGTGCCGAGCCCGAGGACCTGTTGCCACGGGAGGCCGAGGCGCTCCACCGCGAGCTGGGTGAGAATGTCCACCGGATTGGAAACGACGAAGATGATCGCGCTCTTTTTCAGCCCGGCCTGCTTCAGGCTGTCGAGGATGCCGTTGAAAAGCCCGACGTTCCGGTTGATGAGGTCGAGTCGCGACTCGTCCGGTTTGCGGCGAAGTCCCGCCGTGATGCAGACGAGGTCCGCTTGGGCGCAGTCAGCGTAGGTGCCGGCGTAAATGTTCTGGTCCGCGCAGAAGGCCGCTCCATGCAGGAGGTCGAGGGCTTCGCCTTCGGCCGCAGCCTGGTTGGCGTCGAGGATGATGAGGTCTTTGACGAGTCCCGAGCATTGCAGGGCAAAGGCTGCGCAACTGCCGACGCGGCCTCCGCCGCCGATGATGGCTACTTTCATGATTTATTTCAGGTTGGCGACGATTTCGTCGGTGATTCTTTGCACGAGGGCTTCGATTTCTGCGGATGCCGGTGCAGAGGAAGGTGCCTCGAGCGGGGTGAAAGGCGTGACGGGTGTGGCGCAACCGCGCTGCCCGCACATTTGGGTCCACGGATCGACCTCGCAAAGTTCGGCGGGTTTGAGTCCGTAACGCGGGTCGGGAAGTCCGAGGCCTTTTTTGATGTCGAGCAATTCGCCGATTTTTTCACACGGGATGGACGCTCCGCCGGGGATGGACTGCGCCAGAATCACCGTGCGGCAGTAGGCGTCGGTGATTTCCATTTTGAAATAGGCATCCTCCACCGACTTGCCCCAGGTGATGACGCCATGGTTGCCCATGATGATCGACTGGTGCTGCGGGGCGAGGGGTTTGATGGACTCGGCCATCTCGGCCGAGCCCGGCGTCTTGTATTCGGCAAGGGCGACGGTGCCGACAAACACCTCCAGCTCGGGGATCAGCCGCGGCGGGGGTTGCATGCCCTTGATGGCAAATGCTCCGGCATGGCAAGGATGCGCGTGGCACACGGATGCGGCTTCTGGGGTGGTGTTGTAGATCGCAAGGTGTGTTGTGATCTCGCTGGAACGCTTCCATGTTCCGGCCACCTGGCGCCCTTCGCCATCCACCATGCAGAGCATGTCGGGCGTCATGAAACCCTTGCTCACGCCGGTGGGCGTGCAAATGAAGCGGTTGTCCGTCAGCCGTGCTGAAATGTTGCCGCCGTTGCCGTCAGAATATTCTCGGATCCAAATCCGCCGCCCGATCTCGCAGATTTCCTTTTTGAGCTTTTCCGCGAGAGGCGAATTGAACAACGCGGCGTCCCCGGATGTGGTCAGGGCGGTGACGGCCGAGCTTTCGCCCGCAGCCCCTTCCTGGAAGACGATTTTGATGCCGGCCTCGGAGAACGCATCGCGCGCTCCGGGTGTGAGGAGAACCTCGCGGTTGTGGCGGAATTCCTTGGCTCCGGTGCTGACGAAATCGGCAGCGTCTTTGTGGGCGAACACTTTCATGATTGCGGTTGGATGAACATTTCATCGACGAGCGCGGCGCAATAGGCGTCCACGGGCGTCGGTTTGGGAAAAGGGCAGGCGGCTTCGCGGCCTTCGCTGATGGCGACGGTCTGTCCGACATCGGCGCCGAGGCGGTCGTAAACGACGATCGACGGATCGAATTTCTGTTCGCCTTTCAGCGTTTCACGGCGCCACGGCAGCGTGAGCAGCAGCCGCTCGCCGTTGTAGGCGGGGTTGCGCACGGAGAGTGTGACGCGGCCGATGACGGTGCCGAGTCTCATACGGCGAGGGCTCCCTCCGGATCGATGATGCCGGTGACGTTCCAGCGCGCGGGGCTGAGTTCGTCATTGACCATTTTGCGCGCTTCGGCGCCGTCGCTGGAGATGATGACACGCTGTCCGATGGCGGCGCCGAGTTGGTCGAGGACGATCTGCGGCGCAACATCACCTGATTCGGGCACGGCGACGAGCAAGCGAGTGCCGTGGAAGCTGGGATGCTTCACGGTCGAGGTGACGTGGCCCTGGATGACGGCTGTGCGCATCAATAAAGGTTGAGGTTTTCGACCATCACGCAGCGGCGGGAGCGGGTGAAGGTCATGGGCGTGGTGACGCCTTCGCCGGTCGGCGTGGCGATGCTGAAGCTGAGGAAGCCTTCGCCGCCGAGCCCGAGGCCGGTCATGCAGGGTCCGTTCTTGATGAAAAGCGTGGTGTCGGCGACTTGCGCCATTTTCGTGAGCGCGTCGATATTGCGCGAGTGCATGATGGCCGTGTGCTTGTAGCCGTGCTCGGCCTTGACTGCCTCCTTGATGGCCTCGTCCACGTTTTTCACGCGAACCACGGGAATAAAGGGCATCATTTGCTCTTCATCGACGAAGATGTTGTCCGCCTTGGTCTCGCCGAAAAGGAGCTTGGTCGAGGCGGGGACATCGAGGCCGATGGCTTTGGCCAAGACGGCGGCGTCGCGGCCGACGAGGTCGCGGTTCACCACGGGGTGCGGGCATCCGGCGCCTTTGCCCTGCGGGAAAACGAATGCTTTGTCCGCAAGAGCTTCGATTTGCCGCGCATCCAGCTGGACGGCGCCGGCTTTGCGGAGTTCCTCCATGAGTTTGTCCGCCACGGAATCCACCACGAACACTTCCTTCTCGCCGATGCAGAGGAGATTGTTGTCATAGGCGGCGCCCTGGATGATCGAGGCGGCGGCGCGGGCAAGGTCGGCCGTTTCATCGACGACGACCGGCGGGTTGCCGGGCCCGGCGCAGACGGCGCGCTTGCCGGTCTTCATGGCCGCGGCGACGACGGCGGGGCCGCCGGTGACGCAGAGGAGTTTGACGTGCGGGTTGGCGCACATCTGCTGGAAGGTCTCGAGGGTGGGCTTGGTCACCGTGCAAAGCATGTCGGTGATGCCGGTTTCTCTGGCAATTGCCTCGTTGTAGGCCTTGATCGCGATCGCAGCGCACTTCGCGGCACCCGGGTGGGTGTTGAAGACAACGGTGTTTCCGGCCGCGATCATGTTGATGGCGTTGCCGGTGAGGGTGGGGACACTATGGGTCGACGGCGTGACCGCACCAATGACTCCCCACGGTGCGAAGTCGATGACGGTGAGCCCGAAGTCGCCGCTGAAAGCCATCCGCTCGAGCATTTCCACGCCGGGCACGAGGTCGCCGCAGATTTTGAGTTTTTCGATCTTGTGCTCGAGGCGTCCGATCTTGGTCTCCTCGAATTCAATGCGGCCCCATTCGTCGGCTTTCTCGACGCAGAGGCGGCGGATGACGGCGATGGCTTTTTTGCGCGCTGAGACACCGGCAGCGCGGAGCTTTTCGAACGAGTGCTGTGCGGCGTCGCAAGCCGCGTTCATGTCCTCGTAAACGCCGTAGGATCCGGAGGTTGATGCCCCGGACGCGCGGGATCCGGAGGATGCGACGGCTGATGCAGGGGCCGACTGGTGTTGGCGGAGGCGGCTGAGCACCTCGCTCACCACTTTGGTCACGATTTGTTCGTCGATGGCGCTCATTGGGCTTTACTTGGCTTGGTAGATTTTGCGTTTGGCGACATCGACCGTGTCCACGATGCCGACGACGACAGCATCGACCGGCGAGTCTTTGTCGGGACCGGCCAAACGGGCGGAGCTGCCCTGCACTACGAGGACGACTTCGCCTTCGCCGGCGCCGAGTGAATCCACGGCGACGAGGGTCGAACTGCCTGGGCGCAATTCCACGGCATCCGGCTTGTCCACCACGAGCGGGCGGACGAAGAGGAATTTCGCCCCCGTCATTTTGGGGTTCTTCTTCGTCGCGACGATGCTGCCTTCGACCTGCGCCAGGATCATGGCGTTATTTGGCCTTTGGCAGGATCACCGAGGTCTCGGGATTCGGTCGGGCAATGACGCTCACGGAGACGATTTCGCCGAGGGACTGGGCCGCGGCGCGTCCGGCTTCGGTGGCTGCTTTGACCGCGGCGACATCGCCGGTCACGCAGACGGTGACCATGGCGTTGCCGACTTGGGTCATGGGACCGGCCAGCTCGACGTTGGCGGATTTGAGCATGGCGTCGGTCGCCTCGACAAGGGCGACGAGGCCGCGCGTTTCGATCATTCCTAGGGCTTGTTGCATATGGTTTGTTGGTTTGAGGTTTGTTGGAGAAATTCAGGCGGCTTGCTGTTGTGGATGTTCCTGCAGGAGGCGCCAGGCGTTGCGGGCGATCACGATTTCCTCGTTGGTGGGAATGACACGCACTTCGACTTTGGAATCCGGTGCGCTGATGACGGCCTCCGTCGCGCGGCAGGCAGCGTTGGCGGCCGCGTCGAGTTTGAGTCCGAGGCAGTCGAGGTTTGCACAGATTTCGGCGCGCAGGTCGGGGTTGTTCTCGCCGATGCCCGCGGTGAAAACGAGGACGTCGAGTCCGTCGAGTTCGACAAAAAATTGTCCGAGATATTTGCGGATGGCGGCGACAAAGACGGCGATGGCAGTTTGGGCGTCCTTGTTGCCCGCGTTGGCCGCCTCTCTCAAGTCGCGCATGTCGCCGGTCTGCAGTCCGGACATACCTTTCAAGCCGGAGTCCGAGGCGAGGGCTTTCTCCACGGCATCCCAGCCGAGGCCGCACTCGCGGGCGAGATAGATCATGGCGAAGCAATCGAAATCGCCGGCACGGTTGTTCTGCGGCAGGCCGCTTTGCGCGGTCATTCCCCAAGTCGAGTCGATGGCGACGCCGTTTTTGACCGCGGCCATGGACGAACTTCCGCCGAGGTGGCAGGAGACAAGCCGCGTTTTATCCGAGCCTCGCAGCTCGGCCGTGCGCTCGCTTATGTAGCGGTGGCTGGCGCCGTGGAAGCCGTAGCGGGCGACGCCGTATTTGTTTTTCCACTCCAGCGGCACGGGGAAGCGGCGATTGTGCTCCGGAACCCGGTCGTAAAATGCCGTCTCGAAAGTGCCGATGCATGGCAGGGAAGGATACAACTTGTTGAAAAGGCGCACGCCGTGGATGTAGGGCGGATTGTGCGCGGGAAGCAGCGAGGCGATGTCTTCCATCGCTGCAAGGACGCGCCCGTCCATGAACTGCGTGCCCGAGATTCCGCGGGCCATGACAGGTTTGAAGCCGACGGCCGCGAGATGAGCAAGCCCGCCGAGTTCCTTGTCGGTCAGGCGGATCGCATCCTCGTGGGTGACCACGTCGCCCTGGCCGCTTTTTTCCGGTCCGTCGCCGACGGTGATTTTCCATGCGGCGCGGTCGGAGCCGAGGCGCTCGAATCCGCCTTTGGCCAGCAAACGCTCGTTAGGCATCTCATACAAGCGGAACTTGAACGAGGTGCTGCCGAGGTTGGCGACCAAGACCTGGCGGGTTTCGGGCATGGGCGGATTATTTCGCGGCTTTGCCGGCAACGAATTTGCCCAACTTGGCGAGGTCCCCGTGCGGGCGGGGGATGACGTGGACCGCGATCACTTCGCCGATGGAGGCGGCGGCTGTGGCGCCGGCTTCGACGGCAGCTTTGACGGCCGCGACTTCGCCGCGAATAAACGTGGCTACGTGTCCCGAGCCGACTTTTTCCCAGCCGACGAGTTCGACATTGGCGGCTTTGAGCATCGCGTCAGTTGCTTCAAACTGGGAAACGAGGCCCTTTGTTTCGATCATTCCGAGTGCTTGTCCGGACATAATTTTGGTGTGGTTGGTTTGGATTAGGCGGTGAAGAACGCGAGAAGTTCCGGCGCGGGGCGGGGAATAACGTGGCCGGCCACGAGGTTGCCCACGCGGGTGGCGGTTTCCTTGCCGGCCTCGACGGCGGCTTTGACGCTGCCCACATCGCCGCGCACGATCGTGGTGATCATGGCGCCGCCGATGGGGATAGATTTGATGAGTTCGACGTTCGCGGCTTTGACCATGGCATCACTTGCCTCGACCAGTCCGGCGTAACCTCGGGTTTCAATGAGTCCGATTGCTTGGTTCATGTTGGTTTTATGTTGGATTGAGTGTGGGTTGTCAACGTGAAATTAGTTCGACCTTGTTTGCCCTGTCAAGATCACAGGCGTTGGCTTCGTCCGTGTCAATATGGACCTCCAGTTTGAAGGTGGGGTCCACGCGGACGATCAAGTCGTCGAAAACGGTGGTGCAGCCGGGAGCGGTGACGCGAAGGCCGATCTTGTCGAGGTGCTTCACGCCGTAGAATTTGGCGTCTTCGGGGGACATGTGGACGTGCCGCGCGGCGCGTATGACGCCGTTTTTCATCTCGAGCATGCCTTTGGGGCCCATGATGTAGGCGCCGGGCGTGCCGTCAATGTCGCCGGACATCCGCACAGGTATGTCGATGCCGAGTTGGATGGCATCTGTGAGGGCAAGCTCGACCTGCGTGAGGTTGCGGCAAGGGCCGAGAATCCGAAGGTTGGGGATGATTCGCTTGCGCGGGCCGATGAGCGTGACGGTTTGCTCGGAGGCGAACTGGCCCTCCTGGTAGAGCCATTTGTGGACCGTGAGTTCCGCGCCGGGGCCGAACAGAACCTGGAGGTTCTCCGGGGAGATGTGCATGTGGCGTGCGGAGCTGTTGACCAAGAGCGTGGGGGCAGCGCCTCCCGTGGGAGCGTTGGCAAATTGCTTGAGCAGAATTTCCCGGACCAGCGATTCGACTGTCTGACGTGAGGGATGAGACACGGGTTTCTCGGGATGGTGGGTTGTCAAAGTAGGTGCGGGGATGCTGGTGTGGCGTTGCGAGGCTCAGCTCATGCCGCAAACATTGCCGTTCATGCGGTGAGCGGGTTGCTCCCCGGGCTCGGATAGCCAGCGCTCGATTTCGTCGAGCGTTTTGCGTCCGCAATTCCGCTCGTTGCTGAGCAGTTCCAGAACGTTTTTGCTGCGCGCCTCGCTTCGCCCGGAAATTCCGTGCCGCCCGAGGGCGTTGGCCGCGCGGGCGGAGAGATTTGTAAGTTCCGTGGCGCCGTTGAGCAACTTGAGGGAGCGGCGGTGCCGCGAAAGCATCAGCGAGATGGCTTGGGGTGTGACGTGGAACTGCTGGGCGATCTCGCGGAAGGAATAACCCAGGCCGCGCATCATGGCGATGTCTCGAACTCGGTTGGGAATATCCTCGGGATCAATGGTTGGCAACTTGCCGAACCGGCGGCTAACTGTCTTTTCGGAAGCAATTTGAGGTGGCATTAACGTTTAGCTCGAAGAAGGAAAATTATTGTCGGTGTAAAGTAGGATTTGTTGTGTATGTCTTTGTTTCTGCCTGCGCAACTGTTTTTTTTCTTGTTTGATAATGGAGTCGGATAATAGTGGGAGTTATCCACAAACTGGCCTCATTTTTCCCCATGCTCGCTGTAGAACGTCATCGCTGGCTGCTTGAAAGGGTGAACGCCCAAGGAAGCATCCGGACTTCCCAGGTGGCCCAAGCGCTGGGGGTCACCGAAGAGACGGTGCGGAGGGATTTCGAGAAGCTCGCAGCCGAGGGAATGCTCATGCGATCGCATGGAGGAGCCGTTCGATTGGACGCCAACCGGCGCGAATCGCCCGTTCAGGATCGCGCGGAGCAGAATATCGGTGCCAAGCAAGCCATCGCCGCCGCCGCCATGGCGCGGATCAAAGTGGGGCAGAC
Source organism: Chthoniobacterales bacterium (assembly GCA_018883245.1). Taxonomy (NCBI): domain Bacteria; kingdom Pseudomonadati; phylum Verrucomicrobiota; class Spartobacteria; order Chthoniobacterales; species Chthoniobacterales bacterium. The sequence goes on along the minus strand of VEQL01000014.1, from coordinate 45,949 downwards.
GGTTTACTTCGACGCCAGCACCACGGTGCTCCAGCTGGCTTTCATGTTGCCCGAGCAACCGCTCACCGTGGTAACCAACGGCCTGCAGATCGCGATGGCGCTTGCGGAAAAAAGCGACATCGACTGCGTTTTGCTCGGTGGAAGTCTCAGGGCCAGTTCGCTCTCCACCGGCGGATGGGCGTCCGAGAAAGCTTTGGACATCTATCACCTCGATGCCGCGTTTCTTTCCTGCCGCGGCGTGGATCCCCAGCGTGGCATGAGCGACGCGGGCGAGGTGCATGCCCGCCTCAAGCATGCGGTGATGGAGCGGTCCGACGAAGTCATCCTGCTGGCCGATTCCTCCAAAGTCGGCTTGGCATCCAGCTACTTTTTCGCGCGCCCGGGTGAAATTGATTTATGGATCACCGACCGCCCCTTGCCCCCGCAGGTTTCCGAAGTGGTCAAGGCCCAGGGGCTGCGCGTGCAGGCAGCAAATGAAGATTGACCGATGAAAAAACGTGTTTACCTGGCAGCCGATCTCGGCGCGGACAGCGGACGTGTGATGGCCGGAATTTTTGACGGCCGCAAAATCATGCTGGAGGAGATGGCGCGGTTTCCGACCGGCGGCATGCTTTTGCCCGACGGTTGGCACTGGGATCTGCTCCGGATTTACGCGGACATCCGCAAGGGAATCGCGAAAGCCGTGGCGGCGCACGGCAACGATGTTGTCTCCGTCTCGGTGGACACGTGGGGCGTCGATTACGGCTTGCTCGATGCGGGTGGAAGGCTCTTGGGAATGCCGTGGATGTATCGCGATTCACGCACCGACGGGGCCATGGAGGCGGTGGATGCCTTGGTGAATGCGGACGAACTTTACCGTCGCACGGGCATCCAGCCGATGTTCTTCAACTCGATTTACCAGTTGTTCGCCGAGACGCGGCAGCACCCGGCGGCGGTGAAAGCGGCAACGCGTCTCGCTTTTGTTCCGGATCTGCTGACTTACTGGCTCGGCGGCGAGCAAACCGTCGAGCGCACCATCGCCAGCACCTCGGGTTTGCTCAAGGCCGGTGCCGCGGAGTGGGACAAAGAACTTGCGGAAAAACTTGGTATTCCGGCTGCCCTTCTCCCGCCCGTGAGCGAACCCTGCACCATTGCGGGCAATCTGCGCGGCGATGATGGAAAGCCCGGCAAGATCAAGGTGGTCCTGTGCGGCAGCCATGACACCGCCTCCGCCGTGGCCGGGGTTCCGGCCCGCGGGAAGAACCCTTTGTTCATCAGTTCCGGAACTTGGTCGCTGATCGGGCGCGAACTTCCGGATCCTATCGTGACCGCAGCGACGTGTGCGGCGAGGTTTTCCAACGAGCAGGGGCTGGGTGGCACAACACGTTTCCTCAAGAACGTCGCCGGCATGTGGCTTCTGCAGGAATGCAAGCGCAATTGGGAGCGCGGGGGCGAGAAGCTCGAATACGAGTCCATCGTGGCCAAGGCTGCGGGCACGAAGACAGATGGCTTCATCGACCCGGACGCTCCCGAGTTTTCCCGTCCGTGCGACATGCCCGCTGCAATCGCCGCGTGGCTTTCCAAATCCGGGCAGAATGCGCCGGGCAGCCGCGCGGAAACGACGCGCATTATTTTCGAGAGTTTGGCGCTGAAATATCGTCTGCTCTTGCGCACGATGAAACAGTGGATGCCCGACTTTCCCGACACCCTGCATATCGTCGGCGGGGGATCGCGCAACGCGCTGCTCAACCAGATGACCGCCGATGCCGGCGGCCTGCGTGTTTTGGCGGGACCGTCTGAAGCCACGGCGCTGGGCAATGTCGTCGCACAGATGATCGCCTGCGGGGATCTCGCTTCGCTGGACGACGGGAGGGATTTGATCGGAAGATCTTTCGAAATCGGTGAATTCACGCCGCGCGACACCGCGCTTTGGGACGATAAAGCGGCGAAGTTCGACAAAGTCCTCTCTGCCTCATGATCAACCTAGCCGCCAGGCCCAAGGGAAAGCGTGTCCAATTGATGGCCACCTGCCTCTGCGATGCCTTTTACGATGACGTGGCCAAGGCAACCGTCGAGGTGCTTGAGCACGCGGGCTGCGAGGTCGATTTTCCCGAGAACCAGACGTGTTGCGGCCAGCCCGCTTTCAACTGCGGCCAGTGGCCCGCCGCACGAAGTGTCATGCGCCACACTGCAGGCGTTTTCGCCGGCACCGACCCGATAGTCGTCCCTTCAGGTTCGTGTGCGGCCATGATGTTCCATGGATCGACGCTGGAATTCGAAGGCGAGAAAGACCGCGCGGCAATCGAGCAAGTCGGCGGCCGCACGTGGGAGCTGGGCGATTACCTCGTTAATGCCCTTGGCATCAAGGAGTGGCCGGGTGAATTCAACGCCAAGATTGCTTTTCACCGCGCGTGCCACACCCGCGGCACGGCCAGCGGTCCGGCCGTCCTGCAACTTTTGCAGTCCATCAAAGGCCTCGAAATCGTGCCGTTCGGCGAAGGGGAGCAGTGCTGCGGCTTCGGTGGCACATTTTCCGTCAGCTTTCCCAACGTTTCCACCGCCATGGGCGAACTCAAGTTGGAAAACATCCGCGCCGCGCACCCCGATTTCATCGTCTCCGGCGACATGAGTTGCCTCATGCACCTCGGAGGGTTGGCCGAGCGCGAGGGACGGCCGGTCAAGACGCTGCATTTCGTCCAAATACTGCGCGACGCGCTGCACAAACATCATGGCACGGCAGGCGATTGACACTTACGTAGCGGAGCTTGCTCCGACGGTCCGGAACGCGGTTCACCAGAGCACGGCGGCGACCACCTCCAAACGCTACCAGTTGCTCGGCGAAGATTACGCCGATGCGGACTCTTTGCGCAAATTGGCGGGCTCGATCCGCCAGCATACCCTCGAGCACCTCGACCGTTATCTCGCGCAGGCCGAGGAAAGCCTGTCTGCCCGAGGGGCCAAGGTGCATTACGCGGTGACGGCGGATGACGCGCGGCGCGCGGTCGGGGATATTCTCAAAAGTGCCGGCATTACCAAAGTCGTCAAATCCAAGAGCATGGTCACCGAGGAGATCCATCTCAACGACTACCTTGCCGAACAAGGTGTCGAATCGATCGAGAGCGACCTCGGTGAATACATCGTGCAGATCGACGGGGATCATCCCAGTCATATTGTCCGCCCCATCATCCACAAGACCCGCGGGGATATCGCAAAGAGCTTCGAGCGGGAAGGATTGGGGGACTACAATGACGATCCCGAAACGATCACGCGCCGCGCCCGCAAGTTTTTGCGCGGGAAATACCTCGCCGCCGGCGCGGGCATCACGGGCGCGAATTTCGTTTCGGCCGAATCCGGACGCCTCGTGTTGGTGACCAACGAAGGGAACTCGCGCTTCTGTCTCGCACCGACGAAAATTCATATCGCTCTCGTGGGCATCGAGAAAGTCGTTCCGTCCGACGCGGACCTCGCCGTTCTGCTCAATTTGCTCGGTCGCTCCGCCACCGGGCAGCAGCTCACGGTTTACACCGAGTTCATCAATGGTCCCCGGCGCAAAGACCGTCCTTCCGGGCCGGAGGAAATGCATGTCATCTTCGTCGACAACCGTCGCACCGAAGTCCTTGCCTCGAATTGCAGGGAAATCCTCCGCTGCATCCGCTGCGGGGCCTGCCTGAATGTCTGTCCCGTTTATCGCCAGGCATCCGGTCATGCCTACCGCAGCGTGTATCCCGGCCCGGTCGGCGCCGTCCTTTCCCCGCTTCTGGCCGGGGACAAATTCAAGGAACTCGCCGATTTGCCCAAGGCGTCGAGCCTTTGCGGCGCTTGCAACGAAGTTTGTCCGGTCGATATTCCGATCCCCGACCTGCTTCTGCGCCTTCGGGACCGCGCCCACAAAGAGCATGTGCCTTCGCCGGGCACGCCGCCCATGGCCGGTTTCGCCATCCTCGGCAGCCATCCGCTCGTCTGGCGCGCAGCCATGACTTTCGGCGTGGCGAAAGACTACCTTCCGCTCGATAAAATGCCCGTGCCTTATCTCAGCTCGTGGTTGAAAAAGCGCACGCTGCCGGAATGGCGCGGCGGAAAATTCCGGTCTTGGATGAAATCGCGCCAAGCCCGCAGCCGTCCTGACGGAGGCAATGGACAATGAGCGCCCGCGAGCAAATCTTCTCCGCCATCCGGGGTGCTTTGGCGCCGCTGCCGCACCGCGAGTCACGCCCCGACGTCCCGCGCGGTGTTGCGGATGCGCAATGGATGGGGGCGGAGGCCGATACCGTGAAGCTCTTCAAAGACCGCGCTTCTGCCGTCGGCACGCTGTGCTTCTCCTCGGTCGGAGAACTGGTGTCGTGGATTTCCGGCCAAAAACCCGGAAAGATTTTCATCCCGTCGGAATTGTCCGCCATTGCCTCGCAGCTTGGGACGGACGTCGCGCTGACATCCGAATACCAGCGCCCGGCCGTGGACGAAATCGATGTCGCCATCACCCCTGCAGCCGCAGGCATCGCGGAATCCGGAACCATCATTTTGACTGACGACTGCACCCCGGACCGTCTTGCCGCTTTGGCGCCGTGGACGCATATCGCGGTGCTGCGCAAGGACAGCATCCACCGTTCGATCGCCGACGCGATCGCCGCCATGCCCGACGATCCGAATATTGTCTGGGTCACCGGACCTTCGAAGACCGCCGATGTCGAGGGCATCCTTATCAAGGGTGTTCATGGCCCGGGCATCCAAGGGTGCCTGTTGATTTGACGGGCCTGCCCCGCGGTTTGTCATGAAAGCGAAAAGGAGCGGACGCCTCATGGACGCGTTCATTGCCGATCTCGCAAAGTTTTGCCGTTCCAAGCACGGGCGCGTGACCGAACTTGCCAAGCATCTCGGCATCGCCCAACCGCATGTATCCGCGTGGCTGGCCGGCACGCAGGAGCCTTCAGGCGAGCACACGCTTCGCATTCAGGCGTGGATCCAGGCGGAAGGTGCCACACCTGCACAGGGCCGCGCGGTCCGTGTGCGTGCGGTGAAAGAGCCTTCGGTCTCGCCCGTGGCGGAGGAGACGCCTGTCTGGTTGCTGTGACCGGAGCGGCGCGGCGCGCCGAATTGCAGCTCAGACTTGGTGCTGTTGTTTGTCACCGACCCAGTCGTAGTGGAAAAATTCCCCCTTGGGCTGGTCCGTGCGTTCGTAGGTATGGGCGCCGAAATAATCGCGCTGGGCTTGGAGAAGGTTCGCGGGAAGGCGCTCCGAGCGGTAGCTGTCGAAATAGGCCAGCGACGCACTGAAGGCCGGCGTCGGAATGCCCGAGAGCACCGCGTCGGAGACGATCTTGCGCCAGTTGGACTGTGTGCGCTCTATAACGTCCTTGAAATAAGGGTCGAGTAGGAGGTTGGGCAGGTCCCTGTTGCGGTCGAAGGCCTCTTTGATCCGCTGCAAAAAGCGTGCGCGGATGATGCAGCCCCCGCGCCAGATCATGGCGATCTCGCCGAAATTCAGCGGCCAGTTCTGCTCGGCGGCCACCGCGCGCATCAGGGCGAAGCCCTGCGCATAGGAGCAAATCTTCGAGGCGTAAAGCGAGTCGCGCACCGCATCGACGAGTTCCTTCTTGTCGCCGGGGAACCGCACCCCGGGCCCCTTGAGGATCTTCGACGCTGCCACGCGTTCTTCCTTGAGGGCGCTGATGCAGCGCGCGAAGACAGCCTCCGAAATGGTCGAAATCGGGATGCCGGCATTGAGTCCGTCTGCCACGGTCCACTTGCCGGTGCCTTTCTGCCCGGCGCGGTCCATGATCACATCGACGATGGGCGCGCCCGTCACGGGATCTTTCACCGCGAGGATGTTCTTGGTGATCTCGACAAGAAACGAATCAAGGTCCCCGTCGTTCCACGAAGCAAAGGCCTTTTGCGTCTCGTCGATGGAAAGTCCGATCCCGTGGCGCAGTATGTTGTAGGCCTCTCCGATCAGCTGCATGTCGCCGTATTCGATGCCGTTGTGGACCATCTTGACGAAATGGCCCGCGCCGTTCGGTCCTATGTAAGCAGTGCAGGGCACGCCGCCCTCGACGGGTTTGCCGGGCTTCGCGCCCTCGAGGGGCTTGCCGGTATCCGCATCAACTTTGGCCGCGATGGCTTTCCAGATCGGCGCCAGTTCGTTCCACGAGGACTCCGCCCCGCCCGGCATGAGCGAAGGGCCGAAACGCGCGCCCTCTTCGCCGCCGGATACTCCCGATCCGATGAAACGCAGGCCTTTGTCCGTGAGTTCTTTTTCGCGCCGCACCGTGTCGGTCCAAAGCGCATTGCCGCCGTCGATGATGATGTCGCCCTTGTCGAGCAGCGGAATGAGACTGTCGATGACCGCATCGGTGGCCTTTCCTGCTTGGACCAGAATGACGATCTTGCGCGGGCGCTTGATGGAGGCCACGAAATCTTCCAGCGTCAGCGAGGGGTGAAGCGCCCCGGGTGTTCCGGGGTGATCCTTGACGAACTCCTCGGTCTTCGCAGTCGTCCGGTTGAACACGGAAATACGGAAGCCGTGATCGGCGATGTTCAAAGCGAGGTTCTGGCCCATCACGGCCAAACCGACAAGCCCGATGTCTGATAAGTCTTTGCTCATGAAGAATACCGTGTTTAGACGGTCGGAGCCCCCAAGCAAAGCAACAAGCTTCCGGAAGCCACCCTGCAATCGCGCGATAGCGGCGCTTTCCGCCCGTGGCTGCGGCGCGGCCCCCGTGCGGTTTTGGGATAGGTTCTAATCGCGGTGGTAGGGATGACCGGCGATGATCGTGTGGGCGCGGTAAATTTGCTCGAGTGCGACAACGAGCGCCAGTTCGTGTTGCAGGGTGAGGGGGGCGAGCGACCACGTGGTATCGGCAGCACGGGTCAAAGCCTCATCGTGTCCGTCGGCTCCCCCGACAATCACCGTCACCGGCCTCGCGCCGAGCTGGAGGCTGTCCACGAAACGTGCGAACTCGCGGCTGGTGAAGGCGCGGCCTTTCTCGTCGAGAACCAACCGGAAGCTGTTCCTGCTGCGTTCGAGGAGTTCCGCGCTCTCGCGGGTGCGGTCCGATGCCTTGATCGCCTCGTGGTTGATCTTCGCGTAGAGCGCGATGCGTCTGAGATATTCGTCGCGGCCTGCTTTCGCATAGGGAAGCGCCGGTTTGCCGACTGTGAGCACCAGCCATTTCATCAACGGCGATCCCGGGGAAGAAGCCGCGCGTAGGCGGCGGTGAAAATGCGCACGGCGCGGGAGGCTGCCTCCTCGACGGAGACTTCGCGTCCCAGTTCGCGCGAGATGGATGTCATGGTCACGCCGTGGATGCCGCACGGCGTGATGGCGCCGAAACCCGAGAGATCGCCGCCGACGTTGAGCCCGAACCCGTGCATGGTGACCCATCGCCGCACGCCGACACCGATGCTGGCGATCTTGCGGTCTTCTATCCACACGCCGGTGAGACCGTCCCGTCGCTGGGCGACGATTCCGTATTCCGCGAGAAGCGTGATGAGGGTCTCTTCGATCCAACGCAGGAAAAAATGCAGGTCCGGCGTGAGTTTCTGCAGGTCGAAAATGAAATACCCGACCAATTGCCCCGGGCCGTGGAATGTGGCCTGTCCCCCGCGGTTGATTTCTTGCACGGGATGCGGCAAAGGCGTGTTGCCGAGGCTGGAGCGGTCGCGCTGCCGGCCGATGGTGTAAACCGGATCGTGCTCTAGAAGGAAAATGCGGTCCCCCGTTCCGCCGTCACGCCGTGCCGAGGAGGCCTCCTCCTGCAGCTTGAGCGCATGCGTGTAAGCGATGCGTCCGATCCAGCGGACTTCCGGCGCACTCATGGTATCGCCGTGGCGCGCCGGTTGAAGTGAGTCACGCCTATGGCCAGGGCGTCCGCCGCGTCGGGCGGCGGCGTCTCGGTGAGCCCGAGGAGCGCGCGGATCATGAATGCCACTTGGTCTTTTTGCGCGCCGCCGCGACCGACGACGGCCTGTTTCACGAGGCGCGGCGCGTATTCGTGCACTTCCAGCCCGTGAACCGCCGCGACGAGCAACGCCGCGCCGCGTGCCGAGCCCATGATGATCGCCGTGCGGACATTCTGGACATAAATCACCCCTTCGATTGCAAAACTCTGCGGGCAGTGATCTCTCGCCACCCCGGTCAGCGCATCATGGATTTCGCGGAGGCAGAGATGGGCGGAAAGTTTCGGGGGATTGACGACGACGCCGTAAGTGAGGGCGCGGATCTTGCCGCCGCTGCGCTCCAGCACGGCATATCCGGTGCCACGCAAAGAAGGGTCCACGGCCAGCACGCGTTCAGTCGGCATGCCGGATAGATTTGGCCCGGTGCCGCAGGTGCGCAATCTTGATTTCGCTGCGCGCTTGGCTTTTATGGTCCGATGCTAAGGATTCCTGCCACCGCGATATGTCCGGGGCTTTTCCCGACGCGTCCCTCGCTGCGTGGTGAAAACGAAGAAATTGGCGGCGACGTCGCGCTGATTTTTGAACTTCCGTCCCGGACCGTCGAAGGCTCCCGCGTCGGTCGGGGCAACGTCATCACCGACGGAATGGTCGAAGTGGCCGCGCGGCAATGAGCGGCAAAGATGTGGCTGACAGCCGAAAGAAGCTTTTCCTTTTTGACATCGACGGAACGCTGCTCCTCACCGGACGCGCGGGCGAACACGCGCTGAGGTCGGGATTCAAAGAGCGCTTCGGCGTCGATGACGACCTTTCGTCCATTTCTTTTGCCGGTTCAACTGACTCGGCCATCGTCAGGCAGATGTTCGCCGCGCACGGCATACCTGAGACCCCCGGTAACATCGCCGACCTGCTCGACGGTTATGTGCATCACCTGGCGCTCGAGCTGCCGCGGCGTGAAGGGCGGGTTCTGCCGGGTATTGTGGCCTTGCTCGAGGCTTTGCATGCCCGCGAGGATTGCGTGCTTGGTTTGCTCACCGGCAACATCGAAAAGGGCGCGGAGTTGAAGTTGACGCACTACGGTGTTTGGGACTTTTTCGAATTCGGCGCTTATGCGGACGACCACATGGACCGCAACAAGCTGGGGCCCGTTGCCCATGCACGAGCGGTCGAAAAGCACGGGATTTCCTTCGATGCCAGGGACGTCTTTGTCATCGGTGACACGCCGCGTGATATCGATTGTGCGCGGGCGGCCGGATTCGTGGCAGTGGCGATCGCGACCGGAAACTATTCGCGCGAGGAATTGGCTGCGCACCGTCCGGACTTTCTTTTCGGGAACTTGGCCGACACAGCCGCTGTGCTCGCGGCGTTGATCGGCGGGAAATGACGAGCGGCCGGCCCAATCTGCGCCCGTCGATCTGCGCTATTGCCGGCGTGCTTGTGGGGGTCGTTTCGACGGCAGCCGTGGTTCTGTTGTTTGCCTTTTGTGACTCTCTCGCGACCGGCTGGATGCTCCTGGTCTGGCAGCACGCACGGTGGGCGTTGTTTGTCATGATGCCGCTCTTTTGGGCGCTTGTCCTGTGGTTGCGCCGGAATGTGTTTCCCGAAAGCGGCGGGTCGGGGGTTCCGCAAACCATCGCGGCCCTGGAGGCTGCCGCGGATCCTGCCCGGGAGCGCTGCTTGGGCCTGCCCGCGATCGCCGGCAAGTTGCTTCTCACGATCGTCGGGCTTTTTGGATTGTTTTCCATCGGGAGGGAGGGGCCCTCGGTCCAAGCCGGTGCCGGTTTGATGCGGTGGGCGGGGCGAAAGTGGGGAGCGACGGGCATGGTCCGGGAGCGCAACCTCATCTTGGCCGGTGCGGCGGCGGGATTGGCTGCAGCTTTCAACACGCCCCTTGCCGGGATCGTTTTTGCCGTTGAGGAACTCGGACGAGGGAATGTGCGCAGGTATCTCGTGCCGGTCGTTCTCACGGTTGCTCTGGTGTGCGTTTTATGCGGATGGGTATTGGGTGATTACTTTTCCTTTGCCCGGGTTGCAGGCAGCGAGTTGTTGCCGTCCGGCTACGCTTGCAGCGCACTTTGGCTTTCGGCAGCGGCCGTCGGTTCGATTGCCGGATTAGCCGGCGCGCTTTTTGCCCGGATTGTCCTGCGCGTGCTTCCGGAGTTTTCCCGTGCGGCTTTTCGGCATCCTGTCCGTGTCGGTTTGGTATGCGGTCTTGTCTGCGCGCTTTTGGCGCTCTGGTCGGACGGTTCAACGCTCGGAACCGGGCATTTGCAGTCGCGCGCGCTGATTTTTGGCCGCGGAATGTCGAATGGCGCCTGCGCCGTCAGTTCCGAAATTGACGCCGAAGTTTATTCGCGGATCGGTCCCTGGTATGCGCTGCAACGCGCAGGGGCCACTTTGCTCGTCCTCACGACCGGCACGCCGGGAGGCTTGTTTGATCCTGCTTTTTCCTGCGGCGCCGGGCTGGGCAACATCCTTGCAAGGTGGCTTCCCTTCGGAGGAGTTGCGCCCTCCGCTGTGGTTCTGTTGTCCATCGCCGCTTTTTTCACCGGGCTAGCCCGGAGCCCGTTGACGGCGGTTGTCATGCTCGTCGAAATGACCGGGGCGTGGGAATTTCTTCCGCCGCTCGTGTTGGCCGCGTTCATCGCCCGGTTTGCGAGCATCTGGGTCTGTCCGCAGCCGTTTTACTCCCGCTTGGCCGGTATGCTTGTCGAACCGGGGGCCAAATAGATCTGGCCCTCGGCGCTTCCTGCGTTAGGTCTTGCGCCATGCCAGCCAACGCGGATTACTCCGGACTTCTGTCTCTCGCCGGCGAAATCAGCCGCGAATCGGACCTCACGGGATTGTTGATGAAAATTCTCACCCGCAGTCTTCCGTGGATGCGGGTCGAGGCTTGTTCCATCTTTCTTCCGGACGAAGAAACGGGCGATCTGCTCATTCACTCCGCGCACGGGGAGAGCGCACCGCAACTTGCGGCGCTGCGGGTCCCGGCCGGCCGTGGCATTGCAGGTGCGGCGATGTCGCGCAAACAGGTGGTCAGGGTCGATGATGCCGCCAGCGACCCGCGTGTTTACAAGGAGGCCGATCTTGCGACGGGATGGACCACGCGTGCCCTGCTCGCCGCGCCGCTGCTGGATGGTGAAACATGTCTGGGCGTGATCGAGTTTCTGAACCCTGTTGGGCGCGGGTTCTTCACCCGCGAGGACGAGCAACTGGTCGAATACTTCGCCGGACTCGTCGCGGCGGCTCTCGGCCGGATTCGCGCGCAGAATGCCGCGCTCGAGCGTGCCGCGCTTCAGCGCGATCTCGATCTTGCCCGCGAACTCCAGCAAGGGCTCCTTCCACGCAAATTCCCGGCGCACGGGGAGTCTCCCGCCATCGATCTGCATGCGGCCCTTGAAGCTGCCAATGTCGTCAGCGGCGACCTCTACGATCTCTTTTTCATCGAACCGGGCAAGCTGTGCTTCGTGGTCGGGGATGTCTCGGGCAAAGGGATTGCAGCGGGGATTTTCATGGCCATGACCCGCACCTTGCTCCGTGCGGTGGCGCGTCCCGGATTGTCACCCTTGGAGATTCTGGCCCGCCTCAACGCCGAACTCTGCCGCGACAACGAGGCATGCCTTTTCGTTACCATGATACTTGGAATCGCGGACGTTGATTCGGGGGGAGTCGTCTGCGGTCTCGGCGGCCACAACCCGCCTGTCCTTGTATCCGCGGGTGCAGCGGAATTCGCTCCCGTGGGTGGCGCGCCGCTGGGACTCGATCCCGGTGTCAAATTCGCGGAGTGGCGCCCTGCTCTAGATCGCGGTGATGTGCTCCTCGTTTACACTGACGGCGTGACGGAAGCGCTCGATGAATCGGGAAACTTGTTCACGAGTCAGCGGCTGCTTTCTGTCCTGCGCGGTCTGGTTCCGACATCCGCTGCCGAGGTTGTGGAATTTGTCTCCGGAGAGGTTGCGCGCTTTGCCGGCAGCGCCGAGCGATCAGATGACATCACGCTCATGGCCCTGCGACGGCGTTGAATGGCGGGAAAGCGATTTACAGGGCGGGCCGGAATTTGAATGATGTCCGGTTCGATGTCCGAAATTTCCAAAGCCTACGAACCCGGCGCGGTTGAGGAGCGCTGGTATGCAGAATGGACGCAGCGCGGTTGCTTCACGGCGGACCCGGCGTCGCCCAAGCCTCCTTTTTCCATCGTTATCCCGCCGCCGAATGTCACCGGCGTTCTGACTCTTGGGCATGTGCTGAACAATACGCTGCAAGACATCCTTGCAAGGCGCGCACGCCAGCAGGGCAAGGAAGTTCTATGGCTGCCGGGGACGGATCATGCCGGCATTGCCACCCAGACGGTGGTTGAGCGCCAGTTGCGAAAAGAAGAAGGCAAAACCCGCCGTGATTTGGGCCGCGAAGAATTCCTCAAACGCGTGTGGACGTGGAAAGAGAAGCACGGGGGCATCATCATCAAGCAGTTGAAGCGCCTCGGATGCTCATGCGATTGGGGGCGCGAGCGGTTCACGATGGACGATGACTACTCGCGCCAAGTGCAGGAGGTGTTCGTCAAGCTGCACGTAAAAGGCCTGATCTACCGCGGAAAGCGCATGGTGAACTGGTGTCCTGCTTCACAGACCGCGCTGAGCGACGAAGAAGTCATCATGAAGCCCGCGAAGGGCAAGCTCTACGTCATGCGCTACCAAGTGGCCGAGGAACCCGGGACATTTCTGGAAATCGCCACCACACGGCCGGAAACTTTGATGGGCGACACGGCGGTGGCCGTGCACCCGGACGATCCGCGCTACGCGCGTTTCGTCGGCAAGCATGCAGTGCGTCCGTTTCCGCACGCGGAAATCCCGATCATCGGCGACGCGCATATCGATATGACTTTCGGAACCGGAGTGCTCAAGGTCACGCCCGCGCATGACAAGGCCGACTTCGAGATCGGTCAGCGTCACGGTTTGGAAGTCATCGACGTGATGAATCCCGACGGCACGCTGAATGCGCTGGCGGGGCCGGAATTCGCCGGAATGGAACGCTTTTCCGCGCGGGAAGCAGCGGCAAAGAAGCTGGAGGAGATGGGGCTTCTTGTGCGGGTCGAGGATTATGAAAACAACGTCGGTTATAGCGAGCGTGCCGACGTGCCGATCGAACCGCGCCTGAGCGAGCAGTGGTTCCTCAAATATCCGCAGGTCCCTGCGGCGCTGGAAGCCGTGACCACCGGCAAAATCCGCTTCGTGCCCGAGCGCTGGGCGAAGATCTACGAGCATTGGATGACCAACATCCAGGACTGGTGCATCAGTCGTCAGCTCTGGTGGGGGCATCGCATTCCGGTCTGGTATCGCAAGGACGATGCGTCGGTGATGCATGTCGGACTCGACGCGCCGGCGGATGCGGACAACTGGCGTCAGGACGAGGACGTTCTCGACACGTGGTTCAGTTCCTGGCTGTGGCCGTTTGCCACGATGGATGAGGCGACGCGGAAAAAGTTCTATCCCACCAACGACCTCGTCACCGGGCCGGACATCATTTTCTTCTGGGTCGCGCGCATGATCATGGCCGGACTGGAATTCACCGGCCAGGTCCCGTTCCGAAATGTGTTTTTCACGAGTATCATTCGCGATCTCAAGGGACGCAAAATGTCCAAGAGCCTCGGCAACTCGCCCGATCCGCTCGACCTCATGGCCAAATATGGCGCGGACGGATTGCGTTTCGGACTCATGCGCATCGCTCCGCACGGACAGGACGTGCGTTTCGACGAGAATCAGATCAAAGAGGGACGTAACTTCGCCAACAAGCTCTGGAATGCCGCCCGCTTCCGCGAAATGCAGGGCGCGTCCGGCAAGGTAAAGCCGCTCGCGGAGCACAAGCTTTCGCCGTATTCCGTGGCGGTGCTCGTGGAGTTCGACGCGATGCATGCGTCTTATCGTCGGGCACTCGACGACTTCCACTTCCACGAGGCGGCGACTGTCCTCTACGACTTTTTCTGGAGCACGTATTGCGACTGGTATGTCGAGGCGTCGAAGGCGGAACTCGCGGCGGGCGGCGAATCGGCAGATGCTGTGCGCGCAGTGATGGACCATGTGCTGAGCGGGTATCTTCGCCTGCTGCATCCGTTCATGCCGCATATCACGGAGGAGCTTTGGGAGCGCCTCGGTTTCGCGCAGGGCGAGGGGAGTGCGCGGATGGTTCTTTTCGCCGCACCGCCGCCGGAGGATTCGTTGCCGGCCATGGATGCGACCGAAAAAGCCCGCGCGGCGAATGCGGTGCAGGCGGTCTATGACGCCGTGCGCGAAGTGCGCGGATTGCGGGCGGAGTTCAAAGTTCCGTCCAATGCAGAATGTGTCGTGCATCTGGCGCGCAATTCCGATTTTGCGGATTTCGGCCTGTCGGTCTTTCGCGCGCTGGCAAAAGCTTCATCGGTTGTTGAAGTGGGCGCGGCGGGACCGTCGAAGAAGATGCCGCACGTGCTGACGCCCCTGGGTGAGGTTTATCTGGAACTGGAGATCGATGTGGACGCCGAACGTGCGCGCCTTCAGGCCGAGATCGCCAAGGTGGATGTCGAGATCGCCAAGGTGGAAGCCAAACTCGGCGATGCCTCGTTTGTCCAAGGTGCCCCGCCGCAGGTTATCGAGAATTTCAAAAAACGCGGTGAAGACTGGCGTGCGAAACGCGCCAAGCTCGAGGCGGCGATCGGGGGTTTGTAGTGGCAGGGTGGCATCGGCTTCCTGCCGATGATGTCAGGAGGTCATCGGCAAGATGCCGATGCTACTTCTTTGCCTTCTTCGAATTGGTCTTGAGCCAGTCGGCGTAGGCAGCCTCGGTCATTTCGCCTGCGGCGAGGGCGAGGGTGCTCAAGGTGGCATCCACTTCTGCAGCTTCCAAGCGCCATCCGTTGATTTGCAAAAATGTCAGCGCGACGATGAAACCTGCTCGTTTGTTTCCATCAATGAACGGATGGTTTTTTACTAGTCCGAACGCATAACTCGCGGCCAGTTCGAATATTGTGGGTTGTCCGTAAGCAAAAAGATTGAGCGGTTTGCCGAGAGCGGAATCGAGCAAACCCTCATCACGCAATCCGGTAGAGCCGCCGAATCGCGCCAGCGATTGTTCGTGGGCTAGAAAAACGACCTCGCGGAGGACCCAGACCGGTTCTTTCATTTGGCAAGTTCGCGCAATGTGTGCCTGTAGCGTTTCATGATGTCCTCGGCCGCCTCCATCTGGCGTGAGACCTCCGCCTGGTAAGCGCTAAGGCTCATGCTTCCATGTGCAGACTCGGTCAGCGTTAGCGTATCGCCTTCTTTCACGCGCAGGGTGGCGAGGGCTTCCTTCGGCAACACAATGCCGTAGGAGTTGCCAATTTTGCGGACTTTTAGTTCGTAGGCCATGGGTCCAGCGTAGCAACAAATGTTATTACGTCAATGGTGGTGGACCTTATTGCCGATGCGTGCGGGCTATGACCCGACTGGCAGTTCAAGAAATAGCTGCGGGAACAGATATTCGTGCAACTCTGCCGGAAAGCCAATGCGCAGCGGGCCTTTGGGGCTGGGCGACGTGAAGTATTCTTCGGCGAGGCCGAGTTTGATGATTTCAGCACACACCGTCGCGCGCCGTCCGGTTAGTTCCTGCACGCGGGCGCGGGGAATTTCCCCCTCGTCGATGAGCGTGCGCACGATTCGCATCAAAGCCTCGCGGTGCCGCTTGATGTGTCGGGTCTCGAATTGGAAGTAGCGTTCGACGCGCGCGCGCAGACCGCCCAGATCAAGCAAACTGCCCATAAAACGGATTTGGTCGAGCATGGTCTCGAGAAAGAACACACAAAACTCGCCCAAGGCGGAGTCTGAGAGATTTCCGCGTCCGTCCAGGTCGCTCTTTCGCCGCTGATCAGCTGCATCGAGCGCGCCGTAGTAGCGCGAGCGGGAACGCGCCAGCCCACGTGATAGCGTCCACAATCCATGGCCTGGGATGCCGTGACGCATGAGCAACGCATGCGAATGCAGTCTGGCGACGCGTCCGTTGCCGTCGCCGAATGGATGAATCCAAGCCAAGCGGTGGTGTGCGGCGGCGATGGCGACCAGCCGGTCTGTCGGCAAAATGGTATGGCTTACGTGGAATTGCCGGAAACGCTCGAGGAATCCCGGGAGCACGGAAAAATGCGGTGGGGTGTGTCGTCCGACATCGACCATAAAATCCCGCAACTTTCCGGGAATGATCTGGTAGGCGCGGCCGCTTTTCGTTTTGGACGTGTGCAGGTCTGCTGGCAGGCGGTTGTAAAATTCCCGGTGAATCCAGCACAGGAACTCCGGTGCATAAACATCGACGGCCTTGTCCGAGACGCGTTCCACCATCAATTGGTCCACGGCGATGTGCGCCAAACCGAGCTGTTGATTGTCGCGCTGGGTCTTGTCCGCGAAGAAATCCTGTTTCAGCGCCCGCTCGATGTCGCGCGGTGTCGTTTTGTGGCCCTCGATCAGGTTCGAGTAGTAGCAATTCATCTCCCGCACCAAATCCTCCACAGCCTTCATGACATGGGGGCAATGCACCAAGCCGCCTAGCCGCCCGGACTCTTTCAAAATCTCGCAAGTCAGCTCAGCCAGGCGCCCCCCGTGAGTCGTCGGCATAAGCGGCTCCATGGCATTGAAGTGGCGGCAAACGTCCATTTTCCAAAAATATATCCGAACATCTTATAAAGCAGATAATATGCTTATGGTAAGCGTATTAACAATGAAAAGGCATAAAAACAACGCATAAATCCGAAGATATTAATGAAGATGCTGATCCTCCGCTTTTTCCAGGCTACCTGCAGACTTTTAGTTCGTAGGCAATGGGTCCAGCGTAGCAACAAATGTTATTACGTCAACAGGGTGGTTGTGATGGATTTCGCGGTCTTGGTCGGTTGGGCTGGGTGTAGTAGGAATAGTCGTATGCAATTGACGACAAGAATGCGGCGGAACCGGGCCTCGGGGGGTTTGCGGCGGATGGTGCGAGAGGTGCGCCTGGATGTGGCGGATTTGATTTATCCGTTGTTCGTCCGCGCGGGGTCGGCGAATGAGTCGGTGGCGTCGATGCCGGGGGTGGAGCGGCGGAGCGTGAAGGATCTGGTGCGTGAGTGTCGCGAGGCGTTCGATCTCGGGATCCCGGCGGTGGCAATCTTTCCGGTGATTGATACCGGACGCAAAAATGCACGGGGAACCCATGCGCTCGATGCCGACAATCTGCTTTTCCGCGCGCTGCGGGAGGTGAAATCGGCTGTGCCGGACCTGGTGCTCATCGCCGATGTTGCGCTCGACCCTTACACGGACCACGGCCATGACGGCGTGCTGACGGCGGATGGGCGCGACGTAGACAATGACGCCACAGTAGAAATTTTGTGCGAGCTTGCGGTCAAGGAAGCCGAGGCCGGTGCGGACATCGTGGCGCCGTCGGACATGATGGACGGGCGTGTGGGTGCGATCCGCGCGGCGTTGGATAGCAAAAGCCTGATCACTACTTGCATTCTGGCCTATGCAGCCAAGTTTGCCTCGGCCTATTACGGTCCGTTCCGCGATGCGGTTGGCAGCACGCAGGCGACGCCGATATCCAAGGCGACCTACCAACTCGATCCGGCCAATGTCCGCGAGGCACTGCGCGAGGTCGAACTCGACGAGCGCGAGGGCGCGGACATGCTGATGGTCAAGCCCGCGGGTCCGTATCTCGACGTGATCCGCGCCGTCCGCGAAACAACGCGGCTTCCCTTGGCCGCCTACCAGGTTTCCGGCGAATACGCCCAAATCCACGCGGCTTCGAAAGCCGGTTGGTTGGATTACGCCAAGTGCCGAGACGAATCTTTGCTGGCGATCAAACGCGCAGGTGCGGACATGATCCTGACCTACTTCGCGCGCGAAGTGGCCGAGCGGTTGAACGGATAAAGGGGGCTTTCGATCGCGCTTTCTGCGACGGATTCACGCACACAGGTCCGTAAAACACTGCAGCGGAGTGTCGTCGCGCCGCAGTGCCTGAGTGTGATCTGCGTCAGGCCAGTTTTTGCAGCAACTTTTCCTCTTCCTTTTTCAGGGCGGACGGGAATTTGTCGCCGATCTGGGCGAAGAATTCGTCGTGCGACTTCACCTGCGAGGCAAGGTTGCCGCGATCCTCGGCCATGAGTTCGCCGAAGCGCGCCTCCGGATAGGCGAGGCCCTCCCATTGCAAATCCCCGTATTCCGGCACGGTGCCGAGCGGGCTTTCCTTGCCGCCGGCTTGGCCTCGGCAGCGGCCGACGATCCATGCGAGCACACGCAGGTTTTCGCCGAAGCCGGGCCACATGAACTTGCCGTTGCGGTCCTTGCGGAACCAGTTGACGTGGAATATGCGCGGTTTGTTGGCGCCGAATTTCTCGCCCATCTTGAGCCAGTGCGCGAAGTAATCGCCGATGTTGTATCCGCAAAATGGCAGCATGGCCATCGGGTCGCGGCGCAGCGCACCGACTTGTCCTTCGGCCGCCGCCGTTTGCTCGGAGCTGAGCGTGGCGCCCACGAAGGTGCCGTGGTTCCAGTCGCGCGTCTCGAAGACCAGCGGGATGTCGTTCATGCGGCGTCCGCCGAAAATGAACGCGTCGATCGGAACACCTTCGGAATTTTCCCATTCGGAGTCGATGCACGGACAATTGGCCGCGGGAGCGGTGAAGCGCGCGTTGGGATGCGAGGACGGTTTGCCGCAGTCCGGCGTCCAATCCTCGCCGAGCCAACTGACGAGATGTTTCGGCGGTTCGTCGGTCATTCCTTCCCACCACACGTCGCCGTCATCGGTCAGCGCACAGTTGGTGAAGATGCTGTCGCGGCGGCAGGAATCCATCGCGTTGGGATTCGTGCTGTATGACGTTCCCGGTGCGACGCCAAACCATCCTGCCTCGGGGTTGATCGCCCGCGGTTTGCCATCGGGTCCCGGTTGGATCCACGCGATGTCATCGCCGACCGTCGTGACCTTGTAGCCCTTCAACGCGGCGGGCGGCACCAGCATGGCGAAATTTGTTTTGCCGCAGGCGCTGGGGAACGCGGCTGTGACATAGCTTTTTTTGCCGTCGGGCGTTTCGAGCCCGAGGATAAGCATGTGCTCGGCCATCCATCCTTCATCGCGACCCATGGCCGAAGCGATGCGCAGGGCGAGGCATTTTTTCCCGAGGAGAGCGTTGCCTCCGTAGCCGCTTCCGTAGCTCATGATGAGGCGTTCTTCGGGGAAATGGGTGATGTAGGTGTTGGCCGGATCGCAGGGCCACGGCACGTCTTTTTTGCCGTCGGCGAGAGGAAAGCCGACCGAGTGCAGGCATTTGACGTAGAAGCCGTCTTTGCCGAGGGCATCAAGCACCTTGTTCCCGATGCGTGTCATGATGCGCATGTTGACGACGACATACGGGGAGTCGCTGATCTCGACGCCGATGCGCGCGATCTTTGATCCGACCGGTCCCATGCTGAACGGGATCACATACATGGTGCGTCCGCGCATGCAGCCTTTGTAGAGGCCGAGCATGGTGGACTTCATTTTCGCCGGATCCTCCCAATTGTTGGTCGGGCCGGCATCGTCCTTCGATTTGCTGCAAATGAATGTGCGCTTTTCCACGCGGGCCACGTCGCGTGGGTCGGAGCGGACCAGCAGGCTGTTCGGGCGCTTGGCTTCGTTGAGCCGGATGGCCGAACCGGAATCGACCATAAGCTGGCGCAGGCGTTTGTCCTCGGCATTGGACCCGTCGCACCAGACGACCTCTTTCGGTTGGCAGAGTTCGCGGATTTCCTCGACCCACGCGAGCAGGTCTTTGTTTTGGGTAGGCGCTTGATTCATGTTCGGCAAAAATTTTGCCCGCGTGCTCTTTTATTAGCAATGCTAATAGTTTGTTTGGACTGCGCGTGCCTCAGGATCATCGCCGTGCGCGACGGAAGGGGAACTGGTATGTTATGCTCCTCCGATGCATCGCCCGTTCGACACCGAGTGCATCCGCGCCGACTTCCCGATTCTGCGCACCGAAATCAACGGCAATCCGCTGGTCTATCTCGACAATGCCGCCACGTCGCAGAAGCCGCAGGCGGTGATCGATGCCGTTGATGGATTCTACCGGACGACCAACGGCAACATCCACCGCGGCGTGCATCATTTGAGCCAAGCGGCGACGGATGCCTACGACTGTGCCCGTGCGACCGTTGCGCGTTTCATCGGTGCCGCGGATCCGCACGAAATCGTTTTTATTCGCGGGGCTACCGAGGGAATCAATCTTGTGGCCCATGGCCTCGCGGAATGTCTGCTGCGCGAAGGTGACGAGATTTTGCTCACGCGCATGGAGCATCACGCAAACATTGTTCCGTGGCAGATGGCGGCGCGGAAAACCGGGGCGCGGATCGTGGTTGCCGATGTCACTCCTGACGGCCGCATCGACCTCGAGGACTTTTGCCGCAAGTTGGGTCCGCGCACGCGGATTGCCGCATTCATGCACGTGTCGAACGCCCTTGGCACGATCCATCCTGCGGAGGAGATGATTTGCCGTGCGCGGCAAGCCGGTGCCGTCGTGTTGCTCGACGCGTGCCAATCAGCCCCTCACTTCCGCATCGATGTCTCGGCGCTCGGTTGCGACTTCCTGGTTTTCTCGGGGCACAAAGTGTTCGGGCCGACTGGTATCGGTGTTCTCTACGGCAAGGGCGACTGGCTGGCGCGTCTTCCGGTCTATCAGACGGGCGGCGACATGGTGGACCGTGTGTCATTCGAGGATGGCACGACGTTCCGCGATGCGCCTGAAAAGTTCGAGGCCGGCACGCCGGATATCGCGGGTGCCATCGGCCTTGCCGCCGCGTGCGATTATCTCGACCGGGTCGGCAGCGGCCACATCGAAGCGGCGGAAAAAGAATTGCTCGCGCATGTGACCCCGCGTTTGAAAGAAATTCCCGGGCTGAAGCTCTACGGCGACGTGGACCGCAAAGTGCCGGTGCTTTCGTTCACTTTGGACGGAGTGCACCCGCATGACATCGGGACGATTCTCGATGCAGATGGTATTGCAATCCGCGCCGGGCATCATTGCGCGCAGCCGCTCATGCGCCACTACGGTATTGCCGGAACCGCACGTGCGTCATTCGCGTTCTACAATACCGTCGAGGAAGCTGATGCCTTGGTTGCTTCAGTCCGGAAAATCGCCAAGATGTTCGCCTGATGTCCGACTTGGCCGAGCTGTATCAGGAGATTATCCTGGACCACAACAAGCGTCCGCGGAATTACCGCGAGATTCCTTCGTGCACCTGCTGCGCAGAAGGACGCAATCCGCTCTGCGGCGACGAGGTGAAAGTTTTTGTGAGCCTCGATGGTGAGAGGCTTTCGGATGTGGCCTTCCAGGGACAAGGTTGTGCCATCTCGCGCGCCTCGGCTTCGCTCATGACCGGCAAAACGAAGGGCCGCACGACCGCCGAGGCGAGGGGGATCTCGGGGAAAGTTCGCGACATGCTGCTCGGTTCGGAGGCATCGCCGCCGCCCGGCCTCGGTGATCTTGCCGCGCTGTCGGGAGTTCGCAAATTTCCCGCCCGCATCAAATGCGCCATGCTCCCTTGGCGCGCGCTTGAAGCCGCGCTGGACGGGCAGCGCGATGTGACCACCGAGTAGGAGTCGTCTCTCTCGCCATGGATTTTGCCTCTCTTCTTGCCGACGTTTTCACGGTCAATTCGCTTGCCACGCTGTGCCTGCTCATCGGGCTCGAGTTGGTGCTCGGCATCGACAATGTGCTGGTCATTTCCATCGTGGTCTCCCGGCTTCCACAGCATCAGCGCGACAAGGCGCGGGTGCTGGGCTTGGTCATTGCGCTGGTCGCAAGGTTGATTTTCGTGGCCGGCGCGTTCTGGCTCGTGCAGCTCACGCAACCGATCGTCGCGGGTTTTTCGCTGTCATGGCGCGATGTGGTGCTGATTGCCGGCGGCCTGTTCCTGCTCTGGAAAGCGGTGAAAGAAATCCATCACGTGGTCGAGTTGAAGGACGAACACGCGGGAGGTCATGCAGCTTCCGCTTTCGGAGCGGCCATCGTGCAGATCGTTTTGCTCGACATGGTTTTCTCGCTGGATTCGGTGATCACCGCGGTGGGGCTCACGCCGAACCTGCTTATCATCGGCTTTGCCGTGATCGTGTCGTTCCTCGTCATCCTCGCCTATGCCAAGGCCATCGGTGACTTCATCCTCCACCGTCCGGCGCTCAAGATTCTCGCCTTGGCCTTTCTTGTCACGATCGGCGTGACCATTTTCCTGGAAGGAATTCATCAGCCCGTGGCCAAGGCTTACATTTATCTGCCGATGGGTTTCGCGCTCGCTGTCGAATTGCTGCAAATGCGGCACGATGCGAATCGCAGGCGCATCGGGGAGGGGGGCGCAGACAGGTGAGGGGAGAGCGGGTGACGAGACTCGAACTCGCGATACGAGTCTATCAAGTTTAGCGGGGCGTTTTCTCTGTAGGATTGTCACGGAAAACACGATTGACACCCGTATCGGTTATGCTTTTCTTATGCTTTCCTTATGGCAAGCGTTCACAAAGTCCACCGCACGGAGGGCAAATCTTCCCCGTTTTGGTATGCAGCGTTCCGATCTGCAGACGGCACAGCATTTTTCAAGAGCACGAAGAAAAAGAACCGCGCCGAAGCCCTGGCCGTGGCAATGGAGTTTGAACGCATGGCCCGGGGGCACAGCACGGAAGCGCACTACCGGCGCGTAGCGGCTGAACTTTACGAGCGCACAACGGGCGAGCCTTTGAATTTCCACACGGCCGGCGGCTGGCTGGGCGAATGGCTGGCGAACACGAAGGCCACGGTGAAGGGCGGCACGTTTGAAAAATACCGGGGGACGATTGATGACTTCCGCGAATTCCTGGGCAAGCGGGATGGTGCCCCGCTGGCGAGCATTACCCCCAAGGAAATCTTGCGCTATCGCGACACGCTGCAGCAGCGCGGGCTGGCCGCGAGCACAATCAATCTTGCCATACGGAAAACCCTGGGCGCCCCGTTTGAAGCGGCGCGCAAGTTGGGCTACGTGACGGTAAATCCCTGCGCTGCCATTAAGCCCGTGCGGGACACCGTGCCGAAATCCACGGCCCGTCGGCAGCCTTTCACGCACGAACAGCTTGAAGCCCTGCTAGACGCCACGAAGGGCACGGACTGGCACGGCGCCATACTCTGCGGACTCACTACAGCCCTGCGGCTGGGGGATATTGCCGCGCTCACCTGGGGGCAGATTGATATGCCGGCCCGTGTGCTGCGGACGGCTGCCACGAAAACCGAAGCGGAGCAAACTACCCCGCTGCACCCTGCCTTCATTGCATGGCTGAAAAATCAAACGCGCGGCATAGGCAAGGCGCCGATATTCCCCCACCTGCACGGACGTAAAACCGGGGGCTGCCGGGGGTTGTCGCAAATCTTCCGCAAAATCATGGAACGCGCCGGCGTTATGGGTGTGGTGATTCGCCACGGCGCCGGCGATGAAGTGAAGGACACGGCCGAAAACAAGGCCCGCACGGGGCGCACGGTTAGCACGCTGTCATTTCACAGCCTGCGGCACACGGCAACTTCCCTGCTGGCAAATGCCGGCGTAGCGGCAGACACACGCAAGGCCCTAACGGGGCATGCTGATGACCGCGTGCATGAAGGCTATACGCATTACGAACTCGAAACCCTGCGGGCGGCCGTGGAATCTATCCCCGTGCCCGGGGCGCCGGCTCCCAGCCCGAAGGGCAAAGCAAAACGGAAGGCGAAGAAAAAAGCGTGAAATCTAAATCCCCAAAACCCAAAACCCCCAAAACCCCCAAAACCCTATCGCCGCCCGGGGAGTGGGCCTTTCACCTTGTGCCCATGGACGAGTGGGAGGCGGCGTGCTCGTATGAATATCACCGCGAAGTTTCTACCGCCTTAGCTACACAAAAAGAGAGAGTGTTGCCTAAGGCGTTTTGGCATCACTACTTCGAAAACCGGGCATTACCTAAGGACACCCACCCACTTAATCAGCCCCAGTGGGGCGAGTTAGACGCCCAGATACGTAAAACGCAATTGGCCTTCCACAATGGAGCCAAAAAGTATGTGGCACAAAGCTCCTTATTCCCGCTCTCAGAGGTTCGGCCGGCAAACCTACTTGCTCATAAACCCTGCCCTTGGACGGAGCGCGTGGTGTTTGATGTGGACTGGAACGCAACAGACGGCGCCCTTTTAAATGGTTTCAAGAAATGGATAGCTGACGGACGTAAGGAAAAAAGAGGTGGCCCCATTTTTTTTAAGGTGCCGCAACGCACCGGCCCAAAATCAAAAGCACCATTACTTTGCGATCTGGTTGCTCTACGCGCGCGACGCGCGGGGCTTACGATGAAAGAAACCGCTGAATTGATGCGCCCTTTTTTTCAAAAAGCCGGTGGCCTTGGAAAGGTGACTAATCCCGTTCAGCGCGCGCGCGCCTGCCAAAATGCCGAACGAGTGATACAAGCAGGAATTCAGCTTGCTTTCTTACTTTATGACAATCTGCATGAAGCCTTCATGCTGGGGCAGCACAGAAGCACGGTAAAATGGGCTATTACGAACGGTTCTGGCGGCGAAAAAAGAGCCACTTAACAAAGTTTCAAAACCTAATCGCGGCAAATAGTCGCTTTGACACGCACGGGCAATCATATGCCCGTGACAACTAAACACAGCAACACCGGCGGCACCGTGGAAGTAATCCGCGCTGCCGATAACTCGCAACTGCCGGCTGGCTTTCGGCCGGAATTCATCCGGCTTCCGAAGCCTTCCACGCTCTGCCCTTGGACTGGGCTTTCCCGTTCCAAAATGTGGCAACTGCTGGAAGGCGGGAACGTGAAAACCGTTTGCTTGCGGCGCCCTGGCGCTGCGAAAGGCGCACGGCTCGTTCACCTGGAAAGCCTGCTGAATTACCTGCACAGCCAGGTTGAAACCCTGGGAGGCGCGAACTGATGAGACGCGCGGAAATCCTGCAGGGCGGCCGGCACAAAGCCCGCCGGGAGTATGAGAGGCGCAAGGCTGAACTCGCGCGCAACTGCTGCGAATCCTACGCCCGCGCGCTGGGCGCGCTGGTGGAACACGAACTAAGCGTGCGGCGGCTGAAAGACCACGTGCACAAACACGAAGGCACGGCGCCATGACGGCAAAAGAAACCCCCGAGACGCAAGGCGGCGCCCCGGGGGTAAAGACTGAACGAAGCCAATCTACTACTACAGGGGGCAGCGTCAAACAGCTTCCCACCTGGGCGCGGGATTTGCTGGCTTCACCCCCTACGGCCGGCGCTGGCTTCCACGGCTGGCTTTTCCGCTGCGCCAGGGCGCTATTCACCTGCGGGCGCGACGAAGGCGACATACGGCAGATTCTTGAAAACGCGGCTGCTGCCTGCGGGCGCCATGTGCCCGGGCGGGAAATTGGCGATGCGATAAAGAACGCACAACGCACAGCCAATACGCGGCAGCCCTACGCGCAAGAGCGCAAACCGTGGCCCGAAGCGGACGAAACGGCACGGAGAGCAATCACAGCCAGCGGCGCCGGCCTTTGCGACTTATGGGAAGAAAGCCCCGTGCGGCCCGATGAAAGCATGGATGCGGAATTCTACGCTGATGCGCTTTTCCCTGCTGATGCTCTGCTGTGCGTGGCGAAGGCCAACAGCAACGCGGCCACGCTACCCCGGGGCGAATGGCGCGGCCGGCTGAACGGGCTGCAATACGTAGTGCCCAGCCCGATGATTACGCGCACGGGGCTGAATCAAGACGGAGACGAAACCCCGCGCTGTCTGCAAAACACCGGGGCGCGGCGCTACATTGTGATTGAAGCGGACACCGGCACAGCGGACGAGCAAGCCGCAATTCTGCTGCACCTGGCGAAGGACTACCCGCTGGCCCTGGCGCTGCACAGCGGCGGCAAGAGCGTGCACGGCTGGTTCTACGCGGCCGGCCAGCCCGAAGAATCCCTACGTCTATTCATGCGGCGCGCGTGCCGGCTGGGCGCCGATTACCACACCTTCACACGCTGCCAGCTAGTGCGCCTGCCCGAAGGGCTGAACGCCAAAACGGGGAAGCGGCAGCGCGTTTACTACTTCAACCCCCAGGTGATTTTATGACTGAACAAAAGGCAAAAACATGGCGGCAATCCGATGAAGGCGAACAGCAAAACGCCGAAACAATCTGGATTGGAAACTACGGCACAACCTTTCCCCTGGATGCGCTACCCCCGGCGGCACGGGACGCGGCGGCAACCGTGGCAGACGTTCACAACGTGCCCGTGGAAATGCCGGCGCTGTGCGCGCTGGCTACGCTTTCGGGCGCGATGGGGCGCACGTGGGCATTTACCGGGGCAGCAAAAGACGGGCAGGAGACACACGGGAATCTTTACGCGGCCATAGGGGCACCCATCGGCACGGGTAAAGGCACAGCGGCCATCATGGCGCGGCCATTGGTGGAATTCAGCCAACAGCGGGCAAAGCACTTCCGGGAATTCACCCAGCCCGATCTTCGCGCATTAAAAGGCCGGCTGGAATCCGAGCTAAAGGGCATACGTTCCCGCTTTGCCAATCCCAAAAGGCGAGAAAACAGCGGACGCTCTGCGGCAGAGGATGAACAACGGCAAGTAGAGCTAGAACAGGAACTAGCCCGGATAGAACGCGAACTACCCCCACCGCGCGCCATGGTGGAAGATTGCACCAGCCAAAAGTTGATTGAGATATGCGGACGCAACCCGGACGGCGCGGCCTTTGTCTATTCAGTGGAAGGCGGCGAGGTTCTACGCATAGCGGCCGGCCGGTATCGCGGGGACAGCAAAGCCGATTGCGAAATATGGCTTAAAGGCTTTTCCTGCGAACCCATCCAACAAGATCGCATGATGCGAAGCGTGGATGCTCACCCCTGCCTTGCGGCCCTGCTGCTGGTGCAGCCTTCCGTAATGCGCGAAACCTACGGCAACCGGGAATTCCTAGAACGTGGATTCTGTGCCCGCCTGCTGCCCGTGGTGTGCGACATACCGCCTCAGCTAGATGAAGGCCATGACCGGCAGCTAGACCGCGCGGCACTTGAACGGTGGGGCACGCTCATAGCCGATGTAGCCGAACGCCGGCCGGTAAATCCCGGAGCTATTCCCCTGCCCGTCCAATTCGACCATCGGGCGCGGGTGTCCTTCCGGGAATATCACAACGAAACCGTGGAGCTACGCCGGCAGGTGCCAGACATACAGGAACAGCTGGGACGCGCGCGCGAACTCGCAATACGGATTGGCGCTGTGCTGGCCGTAGGGGATGACCCCGACATACCGCTGGGCATTATCGGCGCCGAAGTAGCCGAACGGGCAATACAGATTGCGCGCTGGTGCGTGGCACAACAACTAACAATCCTGCACGCCGGCCGCGCCGAACGGCAGCTAGAACGCCTGGAACGGCTCGTGCGGCTGATTGATAAAGCCGGCGGCACGCTCACCCTGCGGGACGCGGCGAAATCCCACAGCTACCCCGAAGCCGAAATACGCGCGCTGTGTGCAGCGTGGCCGGCCGCGCTGGTAATCGAAGAACGCACACACGAACACGGCGGCCGGCCTTCCAAGGTGGTAATGCGGGCACCATGACAGCGGGAGCGTTCACTTGTTCACCGTTTGCGCGCACGGTGAACACTTACAGAGAAGGCGACGGCCAGGGAAACCCCGCCCCGGGGTGTGGGCAAAAGATTGCTTCCCTACGGGGTATTGGGGGTATTGGGGGTTCTGGGTGTGGGGTATGCCCAGAAAACGCACGGCACTTTAGTTTAGTTAAGGCGCCGAAACGGGGCTTCTACTCTGTAAAGTTAAGTTGGGAGATTCGTAATAAATTCGCTCTCAAACGCTGGGAGTCTCTACCGACCCCGGCTCTAGAACCCCAGAAGGTTCCCTTGCCTTCATGGGTGACACGGGGGGACGGAAGCAATCTTTTAAGGGGGCTGAATCCTGCGGTTGGAGTGTCGCCCGCCCCGATTTTATGAGCGAATCCCCGAAAAATGTCCGAAACTATAACCTTGGTTGTGGGTTGTTATGCCCGTTCTCTCTGCTGGGGTATAAGCTACAACCTTTGTTTGACGGTTATAGCTCGCGCAAAAAATGTGCCCTGCCGGGCACACTTGCGGCGCCGGCTGGCGGAAGCCTTCATGCGCGGGGGTATGGACACGTTCCGCGCCGGCTTACGGGACACGTTCCGCGCTAGTGGACACACGCGAAATTCTCGCGCTGGTGACGGCCACTTGGGTTAAATCCGTGCGGAAGCCTTCATGCACGGGGATCTTTTTTGCACACGGGTAAACACCGGCACACGCAATTGGCGCGGGAAAGTTTGTTATGCTTTTCTTATGCTTTTGGCCTTTTTGACCCCCTGCCGTTTGCGTAAACCCTTGGGGATTAGGGGGAAAGCGGGTGACGAGACTCGAACTCGCGACATCTTCCTTGGCAAGGAAGTGCTCTACCAACTGAGCTACACCCGCGAAAGATTCCAAATATGCGAGTGATCGTGGGCTCTGTCAACGCCGATCCGGAGACTTGGGATTGCGCCCGATGAAGAGGCATATCGTGGTCCTGAGCGGGGCGGGGATGAGCGCCGAGAGCGGTTTGCGAACTTTCCGCGATAACGACGGACTCTGGGAAAAACACCGTGTCGAGGACGTTGCCACGCCCGAGGCCTGGCGGCGCAATCGTGCGCTCGTCCTGCGCTTTTACAACGAGCGCCGCAAGGCGCTTCTCGAGGCGGAACCAAATGAGGGCCATCGCATCATCGCCGGATGGGAAAAGGATCATGATGTCACGGTCATCACGCAGAATGTGGACGATCTTCACGAGCGCGCGGGCTCAACGCGGATCATTCATTTGCATGGCGAGCTGACGAAGGCGCGGTCCACTGCCGATCCGGACTTGGTTTATCCGATGAGGGGCTGGGAACTGAAAGAAGGCGACCTCTGCGAAAAGGGATCGCAATTGCGTCCGCACATCGTCTGGTTCGGCGAGGAAGTGCCTTTGATGCCAATCGCGGCGGAAATCGCGGCATCGGCGGACGTGCTGATCGTCGTCGGCACGTCGCTGCAGGTTTATCCCGCGGCGAGTCTGGCTTTCCTTGCGCCGGCCGACGCGAAGCGGATCTTGATCGACCCCAAGCCCCCGGCGGTCGATGGGTTCGAAGTCATTGGCCGTGGCGCCAGCGGAGGACTCAAGCTCTTGGCTGCGAGCGATTTCTTCTGAAATTGGGGCTCCCGTCAGGCCGCTTTTGGCTTTTGACGTCTTCTTCTGTTCGTAGCAGAATAAAGTGCCCGTTTACTGCTACTCTGTGTCTCTGAAGGCTCCTCCATATTTGCGCTTGTCGCGCGCGTCTAGCTCGCCAGCAACCCACGGGGGTGCGGGCTTCCTCGCGTTGGTGGCTTATCTGCTTCTGGCGACCGGCCTCATGGCCCAGCAACAGTCGGAACCTACCGCTTCACCCAACGCGGAGGAAGCCAAGGCGGTGGCCGAGGAAATCGCCGCAACGTCTCCCGCGGTCCCGGCGCCCACGCCCGAAGCGATTCCGCAGCCCGCATCCCAGCCTTCGGCAACACCAACGCCGCCGCCCCGCGCTGCGGATGTGGTGTTCCCCACGCCTGAGGCGACGCCCGCCGAAGGTCCGGCGATTTTTTACGGCCGTCCGGCCGAGCGTGCCAACTACGGCGATATGGGAAACCGCCGCGCGCTTCAGTTGCGCTCTATGCCGCCGCAAAATTTCACCTTCGATCGTTCGTCTTTGCGCGATGTGCTTCGCTTGTTAGCCGAAGAGACGGGAATTCCCTACGTTGGCATTCCCGAACATTCGCCTAAGGCACAGCGCTTGGTGACTTTCAAAATGAACGCTAGTCCCTTCGCTGCACTCGAGAGTGTCGCGCGACAGAATGACATCAAGCTGCGCTTCGAGGACGGCGTGTGGTTTATGGGTATCGGCGATGCCAATCTGACCCGCGCGAGAATGGCCGAAAAAGAGAATGAACTTATCGGCGTGATCTACCAGTTGAAGCACGATCCTGTCGATCAGGTTGAGTTTCGCGGTAATGCATCAGGAGGTGGCATTACGACACAGCAAACCGGCGGCACGGGGGGAACCTCCGGCGGCACGGGAAATATCTCGGCCACCACTCCGCAGTTGCCACTGCAATATTCACAGCGCGTTTTTGAGGCCAAGGCTCCGCGTATCGTGAACGAGATCCGCGTCATGCTCGGCATGAAGCCTCTGCAATACAACGCCGACGGCACGGTCGTTGATCCCGACGCTGCTTCGGGATCGGAGGTGCAGAGTATGCGTGTTCCGCCTTTTGACGGTGTAGGCGAGAACGCACCGTCGTCATCGGCGTCGTCGAGTGGTTCCGCCGGCCAGCAGTCTGGCGGAGGTGGCGCCTTGGCTTCTCTTCTAACCGGGGTTGGGGGCGGTGGTTCCGCTGCGGGCCAATCTGCTGCGCCAACGGCCTCGGCGGGTTCCGAAGTTCCCGAGTTGTTTCCGGTTTACGTGCCCCCGCAGAAACCGCAGGTCATCTACAATTCCGATACCAACATCCTCTGGGTTGTGGCCACGCGGAAGCAGCACAAATGGGTGGGCGACTATCTTAGCAAGGTGGATAAACCGCAGGACCTCATCGCCATCGAGGTCAAATTTTTCGAGACCAACAAGAATCCCCAGTCTGATTTCGGTATCAACTGGGAGGGGGTATTCGGCGGGGATGGTTTGAGCGTTACCGGAGGCGGAAGCATCAGTCCCTCCGGACAAATCAGCGGTTCCAACGGGGCGGTGACGTTCAATGCACCCTACTCGGCAGTTCTCTCGGTGCAGGATGCCACTCTTGCCATCCAGGCGTTCACCCGCGACCGTGAAGGCTCCTTGGTGCAATACCCGCGCGTTCTCACCATTAACAACCGTGAGGTTGCGATTACTTCGGCAGAAAACACACCGGTCAATGCCGGCGTGCAGAATGTCTCGAGCGGAAATGTCGGCGGCCAGAATGTCGGTTCGCTCTCTTATTTGCCGACCGGAACGCAGATCAACATCCTTCCGAAAGCCGTCGGCAAAAATCAGATCGCCCTCACAGTGGCTATCACGATTTCGTCGATCATCGATCAGGTCCCAATCAACCTAGGCACTGGCTCCAACCAATATCCGGTGACGGCCGAGCGTGTTTACAACGCGTCTTTGCAGGTTGATTCCGGCTACACGCTCGCGGTTGGCGGTCTCGAGAAAAGCACCGATCTGCGCAGCACCGGCGGTATACCGGTTCTCAAGGACATCCCCGGTGTCGGCTACCTCTTCAAGAACAAGGGACGCAATCGCAGTCGCTCGAACTTGATCATTTTCATCACGCCCTACGTGATTTCCGATCCTTCGCGCACGCCCGGCATTTCTGAAAATCCTGAAGCTGTGATTCCGATCAAGCCCGGGGTTCCTCCGCCAGCGCCGACCTTCGCTCCCGATGGCACGCTCGTCGGCGGCGCGGGGGCGTTGCCCGGGGCGTTCAGCTGGCTTGAATACCAACTGAAATATTACCGTCAGATCAACAAAGAGGCGCGCGATGATGCCAAGACCAACGCGGAACTTCGCGGCGTTATCCAGCGCGCTCGTGCTCTTGCTAACGATCTTCAGGCCCAAGTCATGGAAGGTGCCGGCTATGCACCCACTGCGCTTCTGGATAATTCCGCCCGGGCCGATGCGCTTCTTGTCGAACTGAACAAGGTCTTGGCAAACGCGCAGTTGGATCAGTTCCAGATGAAGGAGGGCTTCCCTTGAGGCCTTTTTGGCGCGCCGCGGAAGCGTGCTATCTTTTTGCAGTATGGAGCTCTCGGATCAGATGAGCCGTCAGCAACGCGAGGGGCGCGGGTTCACGCTGGTGGAAATCCTGATCGCGGCTGCTGTGGTCGCGGCCTTGGGTGGCGTAGGCGTCGTGGCGGTCGGTGGTCTGCGCGAAAGCGCTCGTGAGGCACGTTTGAAAAACGACGTGGCTGTGCTCAACAACGGCATCGACGCATATCGCGCGTCCGGAGGTGTGATTCCGGAAAACGCCACACCCGCGGAAGTTCTGGCTAAGTTGAAGACAGTTGCCTCGCCCGATTCGACTGCCATGGGTTTTCCCGGACCGTTCATCGATCCGGGTTTGCAGATGGCCCTGCAAAACGCTGAGGAGGCAGCCTCGGAAGCTTGGCGTGCCGATTATCCGGACAACTCCGGCTACTTTTACGTCCGCAGAGGTGGGGATCCCGGCATACGGGACTTCGTCAACGGTCCAGCCTCGCCGCTGCTTACGGAATTGAGGCAGGGACCCATGCCGCATACCCCGACAGGTGAATACTTGACCGCATACACCGATCGTCCCGCTCTTGCTCCGGCCAGTGCCGCAGCCCCGCAGGCAATAGCTGTGCAGGATGAAGCGGCGAGGAAGGAAAAGGACAAAGTCAAGTTGCCCAAAGGCCAGTTCCTCCAACGCACCGATGGAAGCTCGGGTGGTTATGCGGTCTATAATGGAGAGCAGTTGGTCCTGACGAATTACCCGCTGGAAATTCGAGTGGCCAGCGACTTCGCTTTGCCGAAATATACGGTGCAGGTATCGGTCAATGGCGGGCAATTTCAGAACCTCGCCGACCCGTATGTCATCCGCAATCTTGATCCGGAAACGGTCGTTGTTGCAAAATTCAAGAGCACTGACACCAGTCGTTATGTCGACAGTGACCCATTTGCCTCGACTCTCCGTGCGCGGCCCGTTTCTGTTACGCCGATTTTTCCGGCGAGCGACGCGATTCCACCGCAAATGACCTATGCGCAGGCCGGCGGGCAAATGGTCGGGGTGACGCCGGTGGTTCGCTCACCGATTGTTGTCAGGCTGGAAAACATCGACCAAGTCCCGGCCAAATATCGCTCCAGCAACTACCTGCAAGCGCTTTACACCAGAACAACGACTGCGCGCTATACCGATGTGCAGGCTGTCGCGACCAACGCGGCATTCTCTGCGCCCACCTTTACGCCCGTCACAAATTCCATCGATGTCGCCGGATTCGGTGCGAGCAAGCGGATAAGGTTTTTCGCCAGCGTGCAGTCTTTGCAGCCGGACTTTCTTGTTGCGGCCGATCCGCTGGATAAAACGACCGAAATTCAAACCACCCCGCTGACGGTAGAGATCCTCCCACTCAAGCCGATCGGTTTGCCTCAGACCAACAATGTCAGCATACAGATCGTCGGAAGTTATCCGACAAATCCCAGTGCCCGCATCTTTTACACGTCCACGCCTGGCAATGCTGGTTCCGCTCCGCTTAACCCGGTGTCAGGAGGAACAAACACAAGCGCCAATCAACCGAGCCTCTACACAGACAAAACCTACACGATTGTAGCCCAAGCTACGGGTCCGCTTGGAACGGAACATTGGTTTACTTGCGAGCCAGTCAGCCGCACCTATATCGCGATCACCACCGTCCCACTCAAATACGTGGGATTGAATATGTATAAAGCCAACATCGGCGGAACAGTCAAAGGTTCAATCTACATGCAGGCTGGCGATTTTGCTGTGCTCAACGCGGGTGCCGTTGTGGAGGGAAATGTTTATTTGCCTGGGTTGCCGCAGGTCTTCCTCCCGGGCGCCGGGGGATTGGTTGCGCAAAAGGGCAAAGCCTACAACCAAGCCAACGATGCCGGAATCGACACGAATCGTATCACCGGCCGCGAATACACCACAGAGGGAGTCCTTGCCGATCCGCAGGCGGACAGGCGCAAAATTGTCGATCTTTATGGCACGAACACGACGAGCAACTACGAGTTTCGCGCCACGGAAACTTCGCGCGTCGATGGCAAGGTTTACCGCCGTGCCGACCCGCCGCCGGTTAGCACCAATAAACCCGGCCTGCCCTCGGGCATCGCCTTGAGCAATGCGGCCGTGACCGTCACGGGCACCAATACGCTGGCTGCTGGATCCTATGCCCTCACTTTGGCTAACACGAATTCCGTGTTGCGAATGGGCTCGCCGGGGACACTAACGTCTTACGTCTTCGGTGCCGGGAGCACTTGGACCGGCGGCAAAGTTGAAATCCTCGGTCCGGTGCAGGTTTACTTCAACTCGGCGGTCAGCATGTCCGGTATTACTTTCGGAAGTAGCAACACCATTTACCAGACCGGGTTTGTCGTGATGAGCAACTACAGCTTTTCCATTGGAAGTGGCGCCACGGTCTATGGGCAGGTCGAGGCGCGCGATAGCACGATTTCGGTCGGCAATGGCGGCGCCTTTTACGGCAGTGCATTTGCCAGCGAAGTGGCTGTCTCGGGGAACGGATACATCGATGTCTCGGGCGGCAGCGACACCAACTCCGTCACAAGCACAAACACGCCATGAACTACCTCCACCTCGAACCCGAGTCGCCGATCGGCCAACGTTTCAAAGAGCTGAGCCAAGACAGCCGCGTGAGCGACTTTTACCTCACGGCCAACGAACGGCTTGCTTACAAGCGCAACGGGCAGATGGTTTACGAGGACATCGTGCATACGGTTGAAGTGCCGCAGCATCTCGAGCCCGGCTGTGTGGACAGCGCCCTCGACCTGCACGGACGACGCTATCGCGTGAGCCAGATGGTGACCAAGGGGCGGCTTCGTTGGGTTTTGCGTCTTCTTCCCCAGGACATTCCTGCGCCGGAGTCCATCAAAGTTCCGGAGCCTGCCTTGAAAGGCTTTCTCGAAGCGAAAAATGGCCTCTTCCTCATCTGCGGCGCTACCGGCAGCGGTAAGTCCACGACCATCGCCTCGATGGTTCTGCACCGGGCCAAGCGACGCCGCGAGCACATTATCTCCTTTGAAGACCCGATCGAATTCGTCTATCCCGAAAATCTTCCGACGTTGATCTCTCAGCGGGAGATGGGATCGGACGAGGTGGATTTCGCCGGGGCTCTGCGCGCCGCGCTTCGCCAGGCGCCGGACGTCATCATTATCGGTGAGATCCGCGACGGTGAGACGGCGGAGATTGCCTTGCAGGCTTCCGAAACGGGCCACGTTGTGGTGGCAACCCTGCATACGTCCTCGGCTTCGCAGACCGTGCAGCGTTTTCTCAAACTCATCCCGAGCGAGCGACTGGACAGTTCACAGGCCAGTCTCGCCGACTCGCTGCGACTCATCATGTGCCAACGCCTTCTGCTCGACGACCGCGCGGGCAAGCGCTTCCCGATTCACGAGGTCCTGCTGCAATACGACGGCGTGGTCAACATCATCCGTCAAGGTGACTTCAAAAAACTCGACCAAGAACTCGAGACCGGATGGAAGCGCGGAATGTTCAACTTCGATGCGAGCCTCGAGACAAGACGCAACGAGGGCTTTTCCAGCCAATCCATGGCGAGCAGGACGGGCTTCGGATGGGAAGAAGCGAGGGAATACCTCGCTTCGCAAAAAGAAATCACCGTCTAAATGCTGCACTACGTCAAAGGCATCCTGAATTTCTCCATTTTCCGGCCGGAGCCGGACGATCCGGAGGCGGCATGGAAAGCGCGCTTTGCCGGCAAAAACACCGTGCTGCTCAACATCGGGCGCGCGGGCCTGGGCTTCTCCGTGATCGACCCCAAAGGAAGGGTGAAATTCACCGACCGTCGCCGCGGCGAATTGCGCGATCTTTTCGTCGACGTCCTTCCCATCGTGAAGGAAAACGCCAGCGATGGATGGTGCGCCGTGTCCCTCGACACCCGCTACATGGTCAGTATTGAGACAAATCTTTCGCGCAAGAAGGGCTCGGAAGAGGCGATCAAGATCGACGCGCGGAGCATTCTGCACGGGCGTTTCGAGCGCGGGAAAATCTATGCTGTGACCCACAATCCGGAGACCAATTCCAGCCTTCTCCTTAGCTACGACGCCGACTTCATCAAGAAGACCGAGGCCACGCTCAAAGAGCGCGGTCTCAAAGTTGGACGTCTTTTATGCGGTGTCTACGTGCTTTTGCGCTACGCGCTGGGTGCGACCAATACCAAAAAAGGAACGGAGAATCCGGTGAGTGCTCTTTACCTTGCCACCTGCGCGGGCTCTGTCTGCGCTCTCCTTCAGATCAAAGACAATTGGGTGGAGATCCGTTCGCGTCCCGATGTCTTCTTCGACGACTTGCAACCGCTGGTGGAGCTGATCTCTCCATTTGCCGAACGCTTGCCGGAAGGAGCGGATGTTGTCGTGGCCTGCGACGAGCCGGTGCCCGGGTTGCCCGAAAAGATGGCATCTGTTTTTCCCGGGCAAAAAATCAACGATCTGACATCTCCAGGTCTGCTGGCGGAGTTGATCTACAAAAGCTGAATATGCTGATCGACGCGCAAAAAATCGACGACTTCAAGACGCCGCGCAAGGACCTGCTCCCGCCTCTGCCGCTGGTTTTTCGTTTGATACCGATCGTCTTTTATCTCTCCCTGGTTTTTCTCGCTGTCGTCGGTTCCCTGGCAATGTGGCATGCGCGGGTTGCCACCATGCGCTACCAAGACACCATGAAGCAGCGCTCGGCGTTGGAGGCCGAAATCGCCAGCACGAAGGCGGCGCGCTCCGAACTCGAAAGAAATTACCGGGAGGCCACGCAGCTTTATTCTTGGGTGGAATCTTCCGTGCCTCTTCAGCCATTACTGCTTAAAATCATTAAAAGCATGGATCCGGGTTCAGTTATCGTGGACCTTACGCTGGAGCGAGATGCGGCCAACCCCGCGCAGATCAAGCTTGCGTTGACTTTTAACAGCAAGACCGACGACCAAATCGTCAAAACCGTGGCCGCGATCCGTGACATGGGTTATCTTGAGTTCTCGCCAACTCAGACAAAGATCAAGGGTAACTTGGAATACCGGGCGGTGCTTCTCCGCAACAGGACGGCCGCCGATCTGCTGGAGCAAACGCCGTCTGATCGAAGCCGGGGCATTGTGCCGCTATGAATGCCAAACAGGTTGCAGCCCTGCTCGTCGTCATCGGCATCGTGCTGATGTTCCAGTTCGGGCTGTCCTTGCGCGGCAAAGCGACGGCCGCCGCGAAGCAGGCGGATGACGCGTCGAAGGAACTGGAGGCGGTGGAGACCCAACTCAACGCCGAGAGGGATTACTACAACGGGCAGCTCAGGGATGTTAAGGGCTTGGTCGAGTTCGCCGATTTGTGGCGCCCGTATTTCGCGGTGATCGAGGAACAGAACGAAGCAGAAACCGGCATCAGTATGAAAGTCCGGGCGTCCGAAATGCTGAACTTGTCGCAGCGCTACGAGCAGCTTCCGCACACGATGAACAACAAGCCCAACGAGTATCTGCCGCTGCTCGTGCGCGCGACCCTGCTCTTCGACGATAACTACGGCAAGTTGGTCAATTGGATGGGCATGATGGAGAGAATCCGTCCGACAATGCGTGTTGGGCGCGTGGCCATGGCGGCCGGCGCTCGTGGAAACGACATCAGGATGGAACTCATGCTCGAGGTTCCGCTGCGCGACAAAAACAAAAGCAAGAAATGAGACCGCACCACGCGCCCGCCCGCCAACTGGCTTGCTTTCTATGCCTGCTTGTCTGGTTCAAAAGTCCGGCATCCGCGCAGGCCCCGGCCACTCTGCAGACTGCCCCGCCCGCCGCACAGTTGAGTGCGGAGCAGCAAAAAGAACGTGACCTGCGCGGTCCCGCACCGGAGGAATCCTACCTCTCGTCGCTCACCCCTCAAGCCCGCGAGTCCGCCGGATTCGCCGAAGTCAAAACCGACGCGCCAAGCCCTTTCGGAATGGTGACAGAAATGTTCGACAGTGTGGCCAGCTTGGCGCCTGAAACGGCTGCGGAGAAATTGATCCGTGTGCTCAAAACAATGCGCGTGAGTGGCCGGGCCGGATCCCCCGGCAATTACCGCATCCTCATAGGCTCTGTCTATGTCGGTGTGGGAGAAGAGCTGCCGCGCCTTTTTGCCAACCAAGCTGAAAAGCTTCTGGTCCGCTCCATCACGGAGCGCGAAGTAGTCTTGGAATTCGTAGAGCAGGAAAAGCAGGCTGAGGCGCGCACGATCGAGCTTCCATACAATGTGGCACCGGGGGTCGACTCACTTCTTCCCGGGGAAGCGTTTCTCAAGCTCGTGCCGGTCAAACGGGATGGGGCCGTGCAGTTGCCGCCCCTTATGCCGCAGTCGGTGCAGGATGTCTTGCAGGGCGCACGTGACCGAGACCTGCAGTCGCTGGTCGAGCGCCCGGTCGAATTGCTCAACGCTCCCGCCGTGCTCGGTGCCGATGGAACAACAAAGACCCAACCCTGAAGCCGCGTTCTCCCTGGTGGAGTTGCTTGTGGCCGCCGCCATAGGTGCGGTGGTAATTGCTGCGACTGCGATCGGTTTTGCCGTCATCTCCAACGCCGTGACCAGAGGGGGCCGCATTGACGTCGAATTGCCGGGGAATACGCATGCCAACCTTTTCGGTGGCGCCGGTGATTATATCACCATGTGGCCCAACCCGAACTACGCGGAGGCGGCCAAGGCGCGCCTACTGCGCGACAAACTCATGGAGGACGTCTCCGCCGCTACAGCCGTGTTTGCCTTGGGCCGCAATGCGCAGTGGACCAACAACAGAATTGCCGTTCTGAACCTCACCGTCACCAATGATCTGCGCGGTCTGGCTTTTCCCGAAGGATTTCGTAAGTTGCTTGTGAGCGAGGGGATGGCGGGGGCGGCAACATTCCTGACCAACCAGACCGGCCCGCTCACCGCGACCAATGCTACGATATTTGTTCTGGGAGGGCTCGAGTCACAGAGTATCCTCGCCGGCGCGTCCAACTCTCTGCGCGTGGTGGCAACTTACGAGGTGGATTTTGTTTCAACCACAAGTCCGCCCGGAACCTATGCTTCGGTGCGCCGCTATGTCGGGGGTAACGCGAAACCGACGGACTATTACCACTCTTTTTATCCCGGGGAAGACAATGGGACTGGCGGATTCCGGCCATTGGCCGTGAATTTTGGACGCGCTGCGCTAGGCGGGACCTACAACGTTGCTCCGAATCATCCGTTTACTTTTCTCTGGTGGCCCGATCCTCTTGTCACGCGACTCGGAGGTGCGCCGGTGCCAGTTGCGGGCTCTCCTCCTTTGCGTTCTGCCTACACGAATATGGCAGGCAGGACCTCTTTATTCACGATCGTGCCTATGTTTCCCGGTCAATGATGACGAAGAGCAACCATCCTCGAGGCGCGGTGCTCGTCTTTGCGCTTTTGTTACTGGTGGTCGGTGCGACGATTCTCGGCGGCATCACCCAAGTGGCAGTCACTCATGTGAGGGCGAGCCAAAGCGAGTGGGATGCCGTCGCGCGGCGGGTGCAACTCGAAAACAGCCGTGCGTTGGCGCGGCAGTATATCCTAACCCAGTGCTGGCGCGGTTACGGCGAACTGCCTAGCGGTTCGCTCAGTGCAAGCGCGACCGGTGGACTTGGCGGATTCGCCATTACCAATGTCGATCCTGAGTTGGGGTTCTGGCTTTCGTTGGACCAGCCGACGGCGACCAACCGCATCAATCCCTTCAATATTTTCGAGAGAGGCGGATTCCAATCCGCTTGGGCCTCCGGATCACTGGTTGCGGCCAGCGAAAACGTGCCGTGGGGCTTTCAAATAAGGACGCGCAGCCCGATCGTCGCCGGCTTCGCTTTTGTAAATCATCTGCCTGCGACCAATGTATGGGCGCCCGAACGTCGGATCTATATGCGGACCAACGACTACGCAGACTATGCGGTCGGATTTTCCGCGCTGCCTAGGATGCCTGTAAGCTCGATCACCAATACGAATGTTGCGCCGGGGATTGTGACCATGGCCACTCTCGGTGCTTTGAATGTTCCGAGGGCCGAAGCCGCTTTCGGCGAGTTGCTCGAAATTGGTGAGCCCGGCGTGACCACATCAAACAACGAGATTCAGTTGGATTTGGAGCAAATTGCCAACACTTTGGCTTTCTATGAAGTTCCCAACTGGGAATTCTCCGGCACCAATGCCAACGCCATTCACCAGCTGCGTTTGGTCGGCACCACAAATAGCGCTTTACCGCCGGTCCAAGTCTATGTTCCTGCCAGCAGCTTCAATTTGACCAATGTCACGTTGAGCGGCGACAACCGCCGGGCGGTTTATCTGTTTCGCAAGGGAACCAACGTCAACACCCTCATTCGGACAACCAGCGGTTCCACGAGGAATTGGCGATTCGGCGCGACGCTGGAGGGTAATGCTAATCTTGATATTGCGGGTCTACTTACCATCACTGGTGGCATCCGCACCGGCGGTCAGCTTGTCCAAGTGTCCGCCAATGCTCCAACTTTTGTTTCTGAAATGGCTCCCACGGCCGACTATGACGCCGTTGCCGACCGTCTCATGTGGCTTGAGGACCAGCGTGTGCGAAATGAATAGGGAGGGTTACAGCTTGGTTGAAGTAGTGATCGCCGCCGCAATCGCGGCGGTCGGTGTTGCTGCTGCTGGGGTGCTGATGAGCGCTCTTGTCGTCCAAGGCGAGCAGAGCGCCGGGGTTCTGCGCGCAGCCAACCTACAGGAGCAAGCAGTCGCGCTCTATCGGCTTGGCGTGACCAACGTCTCGGACCTCGTCGGTATCCTGCCCGAGCCCTGTAGCGCAGGGGTAGTGCCTTCTGTCGGCGCTTCGTCATTGAGTTTCAGCAACAGCACGATCGTGACCAACTCCGTGAGTCTGACCAATGGGGGGAGCGCCGCCATTGCCTACGAGGTGGCCCAATGCACTCTGGTCTACGCGTCGGCGGCCGGAGGCGCCGAAGTTGCATATCTGACGAACTCCGTTTTCATCGTCCAGCCGACTATCCGCATTAGTCGCTGACGAATCTAATCATGCTCAAGAAAGTCAAGCTCACTAATATTTACAATGACAAGACCTCGGAGGTTATTGTCGACACCGACAGCGACGGCAAAGCTGTTTTCGGCGCGG
Organism: Chthoniobacterales bacterium; assembly: GCA_018883245.1. Lineage (NCBI taxonomy): Bacteria > Pseudomonadati > Verrucomicrobiota > Spartobacteria > Chthoniobacterales > Chthoniobacterales bacterium. The sequence goes on along the minus strand of VEQL01000014.1, from coordinate 5,212 downwards.
GCAAAGCACCCAACGAGACGGCAGAAGTCACGGACATCATGGGTGCAGATGAGTATGTCCACCGTATAAGTCTCAAGAAGGGCTCACTGGACGAGGCTGTAGCTCTTTTCAGCAGCATGGCCCGGTGTCTGGACCGCAATATCTCGCTGAACAAAAGCTTTGAACTGGTGGCCGGACGTCTCAAGTCCCCGCGCTATCGCGGCGCTGTCGCTGATATCAACCAAAGCATTCTGGCCGGCGAGACAATGGGGGACGCTTTTGCCCAGCACCCCGATCTGTTTACCGAGGATGTCTTGGCGCTCATCCGGGCTGGGGAGGAATCTGGGCAAATCAACCAAGTATTCCGTCAGATCACGAGCGGGCGCGAAAAATCTCTGCGGATTTTGCGCAAGCTCCGCTCGGGAATGATCTATCCGGTGATTGTCATCATGCTGGCAGTGGTTGTCGTGATCGTCATGAGCTTCACGCTCGTGCCGTCAATGTCGAAACTCTACTCGTCGATGAACGTCGATCTGCCTTTGGCCACCCGTGTCATGAGCGCTTTTTCGGACCTTTTGGTCAACCAACCTTACATGGCTGCCGTTCCAATCGTAGCTCTCCTTGCACTGTTCAAAAATTGGGGAAAAATCTACGCCATTCCGCAGGTGCAGCGGTTTTTCATCAGGGTGCCGACGGTCGGCAACCTGATCCGCAAAACCGCCGCAATGGTCAGCTTCCGTATCCTGGCTCTTTTGTTGCAAGCCAACGTTCGCGTAGCCACCGCTCTCGAGATCGCAGGCAAAAGTTCGAATCATGTCGAATTCGAAGAGTTTTTTACCGCGGTGAAACACCACATTCAGGACGGGCTCTCGATGCCCGAGAGTTTCCTCATGGAGTCGCACCGGCTTGGAGCGGACGGCCGGAACATTGCCGCTGTCGTCCAGATGGCGAGCGAAACGGGCAGTATGAACGAAGTGCTTGATGAACTGGCCACGGACTACGAGGAGGAACTCGATACCATGGCGGCGCAAATCGACAAATTGCTCGAGCCGTTCATCCTCGTTATTCTGGGAACAATGGTAGGGGGCATTATCTATGCGATTTACGGCCCGATGTTCAGTTTGGGCAAGGTCCTAATGCCACAGAAAAAAGGGCCTCCGGGCGCATCGGCTCCGGCTGTGCCCGGCCGCTGAAATGATCCGCTTTGTTCCCGAAGCGCAGTCTCCCTCGGGCCGCGCCCTTGCGAGTCTGGGCAAGCTGCTTGGCTTGCGGTCCGAAACTGTTTACTCGCGGGCTATCCTGCTGCTGACTCTCCTGCTATTTGCGCTTGGTGGTCTAGTTATCTCCGGCCTTTGGTTCGGTCTTTTCCGGCAATTCGATGCGGCCGACAGGCAGGAAGCGTTGGAAACGGCGCGCAACGTTCAGAAATTTCTTGAAGGGCGCAACTTGTCCGGGAAGCCGTCTGTGCAAGACTTGGGCGACGCGAGCACCCTGTTGGGAAGAAGGGTGGAATATCGGGAATTTCGCTCGATCGATGGCACAAATGCTGCCGCACCGATTTTTATCCGGAAGCACGAGGGTGGGGAGGTTGAAGCAGTCTTTCCGGTGAAGTCCGGCAGCGCGGAGGTTGTGGTCGCAGGCGCCAGACCCTTTTACGAAACTGGGGTTGTGGTCGCCCGTCTTGTGTTGGTGGCGCTGGCGATCGGCGGCGGTGTGGCCCTGCTTCTTGTGCTCTTTGTTGTTGATCGCACAGTGTTAGGAAGGATCCAGTTGCTCGCTGACAAAGTGGAGAACGAGAAGCGGTCGGAGCGACTGCCTGTCAAACTCGACGTCCCCGGCGACGACGAAATTGCCCAACTCGCCGGAAGCATTGAAGAGTTGGCGCGGTTGGTGCAACAAGCAGAGCGAGAGTATCGAAACGTGGTCGAGGATCAGACCGAAAGCATTTGCCGTTTCGACGCAGCTGAGAAAATCACGTTTTCCAATCGTGCGTTCGAGGCGCTGTGTGTGCATTCACCGATCGGTCCCCGCCCCCAATTGCGTGACTGCCTGGACTCCGAAACTTTTGGTTTGATCCGCAGAACCCTGGATGGTCTGACACCAGAATCGCCGGTGACTTCTTTCACTTACGCAATGAATAAAGGGGGTGCTGGTCCGGTTTGGTATCGGCACACGCTGAGAGCTAATTTCGATTCAAAGGGTAAAAGAGTCGGTGGCCAATGGATCGCGGCAGAGGTGACCTCCGAAGTGCTGGCCTTGAAAAAGTTGCAGGAATCACAACAGCAACTGGCACAGCTTTCGGGGCGGCTCATGAGCCTTCAGGACGAAGAGCGTCGGCGCATCGCGCGCGATTTGCACGACTCGACGGCGCAGGCGCTGTCAGCCTTGGAGATGAACACCAGCTTATTGGAGTCCACGGCGACCGACGAGAGGACGCGCAGCTTAGCTTCGGATACAGCATCGATCAGCCGGCAGGTTTGCCAAGAGCTACGAAATATTTCCTATTTGTTGCACCCACCGCTTTTGGAAGAGGAGGGTTTGGTGTTCGCAGTGCGGTGGTTTGCGGACGGCTTCACCAAGCGAAATAACATCCCGGTAATTCTTGATTTGCCCGAGGATTTTCCCCGACTGAAGGCCGACGAGGAAACAGCCCTTTTTCGTATCGTTCAGGAGGCGCTAAGCAACATCTACCGCCACGCCGGCGCGACGAAGGTATGGATCACGCTTCAACGCAGTGACGCCGGGGAGGTGTTGCTGGAGGTCCGGGACAATGGAGAGGGGTTGCCCGAGGAGTTCTCGTTTACGAAATCGGTCGGCGTCGGCTTGGCCGGTATGCGCGAGCGGATGAAGCAGTTGGGAGGAAAGTTGGAGGTGGATTCGTCGCCGTATGGGGTGTCGGTGAAATGTCGGGTGCGGGCCGCGGATAAATCAGCAGAGCTGGCCACCGATTAGCACTGATTAAGGAGGATGTTTTTGCTCCCGTTAGACAACGGGAGCAAAAAGTGTTTCCCAGTGTGAATAGGGACTTGCCCTGACCTGCTTCTTGCTCCAGAGGTAGATCATGGTCTCGCAGTTAATCGGTCTTGAGGAAATTCGAGTAGCTGTTGGGGCTGCCTGTGCTGGGCGCCCGATTAGGCGCGTCGAATTATTCGGCTCACGTGCGGCTGGAACTTCTCATCGGTCCAGTGACGTGGACTTGTTGGTGGATTTCGATACTGATGCCAAGATCGGGCTCTTCGAGTTGGGTTCGATCCGCGAGAATTTAGTCGAACGGCTGGGGGTAGATGTCGATCTTGTGAGTCGTAAAGCCGTCGAGCGAAGCCGCAACGCTATTCGTCGCGAGTCTATCCTAAGTCACACGGTTCCAGTGTATGCGCGATAAGTTTCAGACGAGCTTGCTCGTCGATATGCGGGATTCGGCTGCGGCGATACACAGATACTTGGATGGCGTTCTACGACAATGGTGAAAAACAGGATGCTGTCCTTCGTCGATTGGAAATCATCGGCGAGGCGGCAGGACGGATTTCGCCTGATGTCCAAAAGGAACTCTCCAGCATTCCTTTCCGGGAGATCCGCGGAATGCGCAACATCATCGCTCATCACTACGGGGAGGTAGATCTCGAAAGGGTCTGGGAAACGGCGACGCGAGACGTTCCCGCTCTTCTAAAGACGCTCGAGAAGGCGCTGGAGTGAGGGGATGCTGGGACATCTCTCACGGAGGCGCGCAGAGGCACGGAGGTTCTTAGCCACGGATTGACGCGGATTAAGAAGGATTGTTTCCTCCCGTTGGACAACGGGAGGAAACGGTGCTTCCAAAAAATCTTGTCGTTTATCTTCCCTCATCCGTGGCTTAGAAATGCTCCATGCCCAAGGTTTCGGAGTTTTTTGGAATCCAGATCACCTTCAACTATCGGGGTGAACACAACCCGCCGCACTTTCACGCTTGGCATGCGGGGTGCGAAGGTGTTTTTGCCATTCGGCCCTTGTCCTACCTTTACGGTGATCTTTCGCCGAGGGCTGTTGCGCTGGTCATGGAGTGGGCTATGCTGCACGAAGATGAATTGGTTGGCTGTTGGCAGTCGGCTCGCGAAATGAAGCCACTACCCACAATCGAGCCTTTGAACTAAACGCTCAGAAATGCAAAGAGAACTATCATCTCTGCGGCTGGTTGAGGCAGTGCCGGTCGAGGGCACGACGCTAAGGTTGTGCTTCGCTGACGGGGCGAACTACGTATTGGATCTGGGGCCGGATCTGCGCGGTTTGTCCGGGTGTTTGGTGGAGCCACTTCGGCAAGAGGACGTTTTTCGTCAAGTGAGACTCGAGGCGGGATCGCTCGTTTTCCCGACGGGTTTGGACTACGGAGGCGATGTGCTGCGCTTGTGGTGCGAAGCCGGGGGAGTTCAGGACGAGCGGACGACTTCGAAGTTGGCCGGACGGCTTTTTCGCGGCGTGGAGTATTCGGCGGTCGATGAAAAACTGGCCGTGGCGGAGGAATAGCCACAATTCCGAAAAGATTTAACCACGGATTGCACAGATGGCACTGATCTTCTGGGACGAGAGTCGAAACGCTATCGGTCAGCAAGGAATAATGTTTCGGCAAGAGTATTCTAACCCACTTACTGCGGTATCGGTGGAATTCGTGATATCCGTGGTCAAAGATTGATTCCATGGCTAAGAAGAAACCCACCGTCCTGATTGCCGACGACCATGAGATCGTGCGTGCCGGAGTGCGCAATTTGATCGAGGCTGGGGGCTACAGTTGCTGTGGGGAGGCTTCCACGGGGCGGGAGGCGGTTAAAATGGCTGAGCAGCTCCAACCGGACGTGGCGATCCTCGATGTGACCATGCCCGAGTTGAATGGCATTGAGGCTGCCAAGCAGGTGCTCAAGCTCTGCCCAGATACAAAAGTTCTGGTCTTTACTGTCCACGATGCTGAACAGGTCGTGGTCGAGATCTTCCGCACCGGTGCCCACGGCTATATTTTGAAGTCCGACGCTGGTCGGCAGTTGCTCGACGCGGTGAGGTGCGTTCTCCAAGGCAAGCACTACTTCAGTTCGCAGATCTCCGAGGTTATCTTCGAAAGCTTGAGAATGGGCAACCTTCCGCACGCGGCCAAGCTTAACGACGAGCAGCCGACATCGCGGGAAAGGGAGTTAATTCAGTTGCTCGCCGAGGGCCTATCCAACAAAGAGGCAGCCGACAAACTTGGGATCAGTGTGAAAACAGTCGAAAC